>JAEVHO010000040.1 GCA_016802835.1 Micromonospora sp. ATA32
GGCCGGGCGCGCGGCGGCGCTGGTCGGTTCGCTGGGCGACGAGGACCTGGTCGGCCAGGTGCTGATGCCCTACGCGTACGGCAGCTCGGCGACCCGGGTCTCCCCGGGCTCGGCGCCGGCAACCAGGCCCTGGCCGGGGTGGACACCCCCGCCGACATGGTGGCGAAGTACCGGCTCGGTGGGTTGATCCTGGTCGGCTTCAGCGCCGACGACCCGACCTCCGGCAACCAGGAGACCACCAACGTCGACAACCCGAAGCAGGTCCGCGAGCTGACCGGCGGGCTGCGCGAGGCCGCCGGCCGGCTGCCGGCCGGCGCCGCGCCCTTCCTGATCGGCACCGACCAGGAGTACGGGGTGGTCACCCGGATCACCGAGGGCGTCACCACGCTGCCCAGCGCGCTGGCCGCCGGCGCGGCCGGTGACCCGGCGCTGACCGAGGCCGCCTGGCGGGCCGCCGGCACCGAACTCGCCGCGATCGGGGATCAACCTCGACTTCGCCCCGGTCGCCGACGTGCTGGCCACCCGCAGCACGGTGATCGGCTCCCGGTCGTTCGGCGCCGACCCCAAGCGGGCCGCGGCGCAGGTCTCCGGGGCCGTCCGCGGGCTGCAGGGCGCCGGCGTCGCGGCCAGCGTCAAGCATTTCCCCGGCCACGGACTCAGCGCCGGCGACTCGCACGCGGAACTGCCGGTCGTCGCCCAGTCGCGGAAGGTGCTGGACAGCACCGCTTTCCCGCCGTTCGCCGCCGGCATCGACGCGGGCGCGATGGCGGTGATGTCCGCCCACCTCGACGTCCGGTCGATCGACCCCGGCACGCCCGCCACCTTCTCCCACAATCTGCTCACCGACGTGCTGCGGGGCCAGCTCGGCTTCCAGGGCGTGGTGATCACCGACGGGATGAACATGGCGCCGGCGAAGCGCTGGTCGCCGGGGGAGGCCGCGGTCCGCGCCCTGAACGCCGGCAACGACCTGATCCTGATGACCCCCAACGTCGGCCAGGCGTACGACGGGCTGCTCGCCGCGCTGCGCGACGGATCGCTGACCCGGGCCCGGCTGGTCGAGGCCGCCACCCGGGTGCTGACCATGAAGTTCAAGCTGGCCGACAAGCCGGCACCGCAGATGTCCACGCTGAACAGCGCACCGCACCGCAAGGCGGCGCAGGACCTGGCGGCGGCCGCGGTGACCGTGCTGCGCGGCGACTGCGGCACCCCGGTCCGCGGCCCGGTCACCGTCACCTCCTCCGGCGGCCGGGACCGGACCAGGGCGGCGCTGAGCGAGGCGTTGACCGCGGCCGGCGTCCGGGTCGTGCCGAAGGGCGGCACGGTGGTGCACCTGGTCGGGTACGGCGACGGCCCCGGCGACCTGCGCGCCGACGCGGCGGTGACGGTGGCGATGGACACCCCGTACGTGCTGGAGAAGGCGACGTCGCCGACGCTGCTGGCCACCTACTCCTCCAGCGGGTCGTCGATGGCCGCGCTCGCCGGGGTGCTCGCCGGCAAGACCCGCCCGGGCGGCCGGTCCCCGGTTCCGGTGCCGGGACTGCCCGCCACCACCTGCGGCACCTGACGGCTCACCGCCCCCCGCGACCGGTCGCCGACTCCGCGGCCGGGCAGGGCCGGGGCCGCCGGCTGGTAGCGTGCGGCGGTGACCGCCCTCGCCACCGGGGACGCCGCTCGGTCGACCGTCGGGTCGCGCCGTCCCTTCGCCGCCGTCCGCTTCGCCCCGGCCCTCGCCGGCTACGTCGTCGTCGCGGTCGTCCTGCTCGCCGCCGGCACCCCCGCCGTCGACCTGCTCCGCTACACCCTGTACGCCCTGCTCGCCGTCATGCTGCCCGGCACGCTGGTGTACCGGGCGCTGCGCGGGCGGCCGCACACCCTGGTCGAGGATCTCGCGATGGGCGCGGCGGTCGGGCTGGTGCTGGAACTGGTCGGCTGGGCGGCGTTCACCGCGGCCGGCGCACCGGGCTGGCTGCGTCTCTGGCCGCTGGCGGTGCTGCTGCCCTTCGCCCTCCTGCCCCGGCTGCGCCGGCACTGGTGGGTCCGCGACCACACCCCGGTCCCGCCGGGCTGGGCCTGGTCGCTCGCCGCGGTGGTCGCCGGCTTCACCCTGTACCTGAGCGAGTCGTTCCTGCGGGTCAACCCGGTCCTGCCCACCGACGAGGGGCAGGCGCAGTACATCGACCTGGCCTTCCAGCTCTCCATCGCCGGGGCCGCCACCCACCAGGCGCCGCTGGACGTGCCGCAGGTCGCCGGTGAGCCCCTGCACTACCACTGGTTCGGCTTCGCCCACATCGGGGCGGCCAGCCTGGTCAGCGGGGTGGACCTGCCGACGGTCTTCTTCCGGTTGGCCGTGCCGGCCCTCTGCGCGCTCGCCGCCGTGCTGGTCGCGGTCGTGGGCTGGCGGGTCAGCGGCCGGCCGTACGCCGGGGTGGTGGCGGCCGGGCTGATGTTCACCGTCGGCGAGTTCGGCTACGAGAACGGCATCCGTCAGCTCTTCGGCACCCAGGCCACCTTCATCGTCTGGGGCAGCCCGTCGATGACGTACAGCTGGGTGTTGCTGCTGCCGCTGATCGCCGCGCTCGGCGAGATCGTCGGGCGGGCCCGCGGGGTGGCGCTGCCGGCGCTCGGTCGCGGGGCCTGGGTGCTCGCGGCGTTGTTCCTGGCCGCCTCGACCGGCGCGAAGGCCAGCTCGGTCCCGGTGGTGCTGGCGGCGCTGGCCTTCACCGGCGCGGTGCTGCTGGCGGTCCACCGCCGGCTGCCCCGGGCGTGCTGGTCGCGGCCGGCCTGGCCCTGGCCGCGCAGGTCTTCGCCACCGCCGTGCTCTTCGCCTTCGAGAGCCACGGGGTGACCGTCGACCCGTTCTCCGGGCTGCGTCCGTTCGTCGGCCGACGCCGGACCGCTCCCGCGGCGGCCACCGGGCTGCTCTGGGTGCTGGTCCTGGTGGCGTTCCTGCTCAATCTGCAGCTGCGGCTGGCCGGCGTGGTGGCGTTGCTGCGGCTGCGCCGGTGGCGGCTGGAGCCGGTGCAGCTCCTGCTGCTCGGCGGGGCGCTCGCCGGGCCGGCGATCTACCTGCTGGTCGGTCACCCGGGCAGCAGCAACCAGTACTTCACCCGGGCCGGCTTCGCCTTCGGAGTGCTGCTGTCCGCCTGGGGCTGGGTCGAGCTGGCGGACCGGGCCGCGCTGCCGGCCCGCGGCCGGGTGCTGTTCGGCCTGGCCACGGCCGGGTTCGCGGTGCTGCTGGCCGCGGTCCAGCTGGGCTTCCCCGCGGTCGGCCGCACCACCCCGGCGTACGCCCCGGTGCTGCCGCTGCTCTGCTGGGCCGCCGCGCTGACGGCGCTGGCCCTGCTGGTGGCGCTGTGCTGGCCTGCACTGGTCGGGCGCTGGCCCGGGCTCGCCGCCGCGGCACCCTGATCCTGCTCACCGGCGTGCTGGTGGCCGGCGCGCCGGGTCTGGTGCTGGACGCGGCCGTCGCCCGGAAGTACCCCAACGGCGGGGCGTACCCGGTGGAGTCGATGCCGGCGTCCCGGGTCGAGGCGGCCCGCTGGGTGCGGGCGCACAGCGGGCGGAACGACGTGGTGGCCACCAACGCGCACTGCCGCGCCGTGGTGAACGGCTGGTGCGACTCCCGGTCGTTCTGGCTCAGTGGCTATGCGGAGCGCTCGGTGCTGGTGGAGGGGTGGGCGTTCGCGCCGCGGATGGTGGGCCGGCCCGAGGGCCCGTACGCCCCGTTCTGGGACGCCGAGCGGTTGCGGGCCAACGACGCCGCGTTCAGCGCGCCCACCGTCGATGGTCTGGCCCGGCTGCGCGACCGGTACGGCGTGCGCTGGCTGGTCGTCGACCGCGAGGTCGCGCCGGAGGCACCGGAGCTGGCCCGGCTCGCCGATCTGCGGTTCGACCACGAGCGGATGGCGGTCTACCGGCTCCGATGAGCCGTGCGAGGCCGCGTCCGCCGGGCCGGTGACCGGGGCGGGTCAGTCGTCGGCGGGCCGGTGGGCGCGGAGCATCAGCGACACGCCGGGCAGCGACTTCACCGGCAGGTACCGCTCGGCGGTGATGACCGCCCGCAGCCCCAGGTTGACCACGCCGGGCAGGTCGTCCAGGTCGCTGCCGGTGGAGGTGCGCCGCCGCCAGGCGGCCACCGGGCGGAGCACCACGTTCCAGCTCGTCAGCTCGTCGACGACGAGGCCGGCCTTCTCCACCACCGCGCGCAGCGAGTCGCGGTCGTACCGGCGGACGTGGCCGACCGCCACGTCGTGCGCCGACCAGAGCCGCATGTCGCACGGCACGGCGATCAGCGCCGTGCGCCCGGCCGCAGCGTGCGCCGGATCTCGGCGGCGGCCAGGTGGTCCTCGTCGAAGTGCTCGAGGATGTCGAAGCCGACCACCAGACCGAGGCTGGCCGAGGGGAGCGGCAGATACCGGGCGTCCGCCCGGATCACGTCGAGCCCCCGCTCCCGGGCCACCCCGGCGCCTCCGGGCTGTATTCCAGCGCCACCGGCCGCCAGCCGTGCTCCCGCAGCACCCGGGTGTTGCCACCACCGGCCGCGCCGATGTCCAGCGCCCGCTCCGGCCGGGCCCCCGAGGCGGCCAGCCGGCGCAGCGCCCGGGCCAGCAGGATCCGGCGCTCGCGGTACCACCAGTGGGTGTCCTCGAGCGCGGCGAGTTTGCGGATCTCGGTGGCGTCCACCAGTACCCTCCCAGATTCGGCGACCACACCCTAACGGGAGACGGCCGGATCCGCGCGAAGGGGCCCACGCTCGGGATGAGCGCGGGCCCCTTCGGGTACGACCGTCAGAGCGGGATGTTGCCGTGCGCCCCGCGGGCGGCCGGGGCCGCGGCGAGCGCCTCGGCGATCCGGCGGCGGCTCTCCGCCGGCTTGATCACGTCGTCCACCACGCCGATCTCCAGCGCCCGGTTCACCCCGCCGGCGACCCGGGTCTGCTCCTCGATCAGCTGGGCGCGCAGCGCCTCCCGCTGCTCCCCCGGGGCGGCGGCGAGCTTCTTGCGGTGCAGGATGTTGACCGCCGCGCTGGCGCCCATCACCGCGACCTCCGCGTTCGGCCAGGCGAACACCGCGGTGGCGCCGAGCGAGCGGGAGTTCATCGCGATGTACGCGCCGCCGTACGCCTTGCGGGTCACCAGGGTCACCCGCGGCACCACCGCCTCGGCGAAGGCGTGCAGCAGCTTCGCCCCGCGCCGGACCACGCCGTCCCACTCCTGGCCCAGGCCGGGCAGGTAGCCCGGAACGTCGACCAGCACGATCAGCGGCACCCCGAGCGAGTCGCACATCCGCACGAACCGGGCCGCCTTCTCGGCGCTGGACGCGTCGAGGCAGCCACCCAGCCGCAGCGGGTTGTTGGCGATCACGCCGACCGTGCGACCGGCGAACCGGCCGAGCGTGGTGACGACGTTCGGCGCCCACTTGGCGTGCAGTTCCACGCCCGGTGCGTCGAGCAGCGCCTTGACCACGGGCTTGACGTCGTACGCCCGGTTGGTCTCGGCCGGCATCTTCGCGGTCAGGTCGTGCCCGTCCTCGTCGATGGGCGGCACGTCGTCGGGGGAGAGCCGGCCCTGGTGCCCGAGCAGCGCGGCGAGCTTGCGCGACTCGGTCATCGCCGTCTCTTCATCGGGGCAGGTCACGTGCACCACGCCGGAGCGCCGCCCGTGCGGCTCGGGGCCGCCGAGCCGCTCCATGTCGACCTGCTCGCCGGTGACGCTGCGGACCACCTCGGGTCCGGTGACGAAGATCCGGCCCGCGCCGCTCATCACCACGATGTCGGTCAGCGCCGGCCCGTACGCGGCGCCGCCGGCGGCCGGGCCGAGCACCACCGAGATCTGCGGCACCCGACCGGAGGCCCGCACCATGGCGGCGAAGACCTGCCCGACGGCGTCGAGCGCGACCACGCCCTCGGCCAGCCGGGCGCCGCCGGAGTGCCAGAGGCCGAGCACCGGCACCCGCTCCCGGACGGCGGTGTCGATCGCGTCAACGACGTGCTGGCACCCCTCGGTGCCCATCGCGCCGCCCATCCTGGTGGCGTCGGTGGCGTACGCGATCGCGGGCGTGCCCTCGATCTCGCCCCGCGCCCAGAGCACGCCCGAGGTGTCCCGGGGCGACATCAGCCGCAGCGAGCCGGCGTCGAACAGCGCCCGGAGCCGGACCTCGGGGTCGCGGTAGTCAACTGTCGCGGTTTCGGCGCCGACGGCGGTGGTGGTCACATGAGCCTCCAAGGCTGTGGTCTCAGGCCCGCGTGAAGACGAGAGCCACGTTGTGGCCGCCGAAGCCGAACGCGTTGTTCAGCGCGGCGGGAATCTCCATGTGGCGCGCCTTGTGGGCGGCCACGTCCAGAGTGAGGCCCTCGTCCGGGTCGTCCAGGTTGATCGTCGGAGGTACGACACCGTCGCGGATGGCCAGGATGGTGGCGATCGACTCCAGCGCGCCGGCCGCACCGAGCAGGTGGCCGGTCATCGACTTGGTGGCGGACAGCACCGGGTGGTCGCCGAGCGCGGCGCGCAGCGCGATGATCTCCGCCATGTCGCCCACCGGGGTGGAGGTGGCGTGCGCGTTGACGTGGACGATGTCCGACTTCGCCACGTCCGCGTCGGCGATGGCCTTGCCGATGGCCCGGATCGCGCCGATCCCCTCCGGGTGTGGCTGGACGATGTCGTAACCGTCGGAGGTGATGCCCGCGCCGGCCAGCCGCGCGTACACCCGGGCGCCCCGGGCCCGCCGCGTGCTCGGCCCGCTCCAGCACCACGATGCCCGCACCCTCGCCGAGGACGAAGCCGTCCCGGCCCTTGTCCCACGGGCGGGAGGCCCGCTCCGGCTCGTCGTTGCGGGTCGACATCGCCCGCATCGAGGCGAAGCCGGCGATCGGCAGCGGGTGGATGACCGCCTCGGTGCCGCCGGCCACCACCACGTCGGCCCGGCCGGCGCGGATCATGTCCAGGCCGAGCGCGATGGCCTCCGCGCCGGTCGCGCAGGCGCTGGCCACCGAGTGCACGCCCGCCTGGGCGCCCAGCTCCAGCCCCACCCAGGCCGCAGGCCCGTTCGGCATCAGCATCGGAATGGTGTGCGGGGAGACCCGGCGCGGCCCGGAGGCCTCCAGGATGTCGTCCTGGGCGAGCAGCGTCAGGGCACCGCCAATGCCGGAGCCGACGCTGACGCCCAGCCGATCCGGGTCCAGCCCGGAGTCGGCGAGGCCGGAGTCCGCCCAGGCCTGCTGCGCCGCGATGATCGCGATCGCCTCGGAACGGTCCAGTCGGCGGAGCTTGACCCGGTCCAGCAGGCCGGCCGGGTCCACCGCCAGTTCGGCGGCGATCCGGACCGGCAGTTGCCCGGCCCACTCCTGGGTGAGCGCACCCACCCCGGAGCGGCCGGCGAGCATGGCGTCCCAGGTCGACGCGACGTCCCCGCCGAGCGGGGTCGTCGCGCCGAGCCCGGTGACGACGACGTCGGGGCGACTCATATCAGGACTGCGCCTCGATGAAGGTGACGGCGTCGCCGACGGTCTTCAGGTTCTGCACCTCGTTGTCCGGGATCTTGACGCCGAACTTCTCCTCGGCCGCGACCACGACCTCCACCATGGAGAGCGAGTCGACGTCGAGGTCGTCGGTGAAGGACTTCCCCTCGGCCACGTCGTCCGGGTTCACCCCGGCAACCTCTTCGAGGATCTCGGCGAGGCCGGTGGTGATCTCGTCACGGGTCATTGCGGTTGGTTCCTTTCATCGGGGGTTCACTCGACGGGCGGCGACGCCGTCCGTCACACCGTCGGCGCTCGCGCGCCACGGCGGGTATCAGGGGCAACGCACGACCTGGCCGGCGTACGTCAGGCCGCCGCCGAAGCCGAACAGCAGGACGGGGGCGCCGGAGGGCACCTCCCGCCGCTCGACCAGCTTGGACAGGGCCAGCGGCACACTCGCCGCGGAGGTGTTGCCGGACTCGACGATGTCCTTGGCGATGATCGCGTCCGGGATGTTGAGCCGCTTGGCGATGCCGTCGATGATCCGACCGTTGGCCTGGTGCGGCACGAACGCGGCCAGTTCGGACGGGTCGACCCCGGCCCGCTCGCAGGCCTGCAGGGCGAGCGGCGCCAACGCGGTGGTGGCCCAGCGGAAGACGGACTGCCCCTCCTGCTGGATGTACGGGCGCCAGCCCTCGATCCGGACCGCGTCGCTCTTCTCCGGCGCCGAGCCCCAGACGACCGGGCCCACCCCGGACGGTTCGCCCTCGGCGGTGGCGGTGACCACCGCGGCGCCGCGCCGTCGCCGAAGATGATGCAGGTCGAGCGGTCGGTCCAGTCGGTGAAGTCGGAGAGCTTCTCCGCGCCGATCACGATGGCGTTGCGCGACGCGCCCGCCCGGATGGCGTGGTCGACGGTGCCCAGCGCGTACGCGAAGCCCGAGCACGCGGTGTTGATGTCGTACGCGCCCGGCGCGGTGATGCCGAGCTTGGCGGCGACCCGGCAGGCCACGTTCGGGCTGCGGTCGACCGAGGTGCAGGTGGCCACCACGACCAGGTCGATGTCGGCGGCGGTCAGACCGGAGTTGGCCAGCGCCTTGCCGGCGGCCGCGGCGGCCATGTCGGCCACGGTCTCGCCGTCGGCGATCCGCCGGGAGACGATGCCGACCCGGTCCCGGATCCACTCGTCGTTGGTGTCGACCAGCTGGGCGAGGTCGTCGTTGGTCACCACCCGGGACGGCTGGTAGTGCCCCATGGAGACGATCCGGGAACCGGTCATCAGTGCTGTCCTCCGATGCGGGCGAGCGGTTGGCCCGGAGCGACCGGGTCGTCGTGGTGGGCGAGCCATTCGGTGAGCAGCCCGCTGCTGTGCGCGGTCACTTCGACCGGACCCTGCCGGGTAACGACGTGGCCGATCACCTGGCCGGTGCGGAGCGTCTCGCCCTCGGCGAGCCCATCGGCCGGCTCGAAGGTCCCCGCGGACGGCGCGACCACCACCCGGAACTGCATGGTGGGCTCGTGGCTCGGCGCCATCCCGTGCCGGGCGATCAGATCGCGGGCGGCGGGCAGGTCGTCGGGGGTGTTCAGCGTGACGATCTCGGGGGCGCCGGATTCCTTGAGCTCCCGCTTGACCAGGCCGGCCAGCGTGCCGGCGGGCGGCAGCTCGATCACACCGGTCACCCCGAGGTCGGCGAGGGTACGCATGCAGAGGTCCCAGCGCACCGGCGCGGTGACCTGGCGGACCAGCCGCTGCACCATCTCCCGGCCGTGGTTGACCGCGGCGCCGTCGAGGTTGGACAGCAGGATCCGGGTCGGGTCGGCGGTGGTGATCCCGGCCGCGACACCGGCCAGCGCGGCCTCGGCCGGAGCCATGTACGGGGTGTGGAACGCGCCGGCGACCTTCAGCCGGGTGATCCGGGCCCGGGCGGGCGGCTCGGCGGCCAGCTTGTCCAGCGCGTCGACGGCGCCGGCGGCGACGATCTGCCCGGTGGCGTTGCGGTTCGCCGGGTGCAGCCCGTGCGCCTCGATGGCGGCGAGCACCTCGTCCGGGTCGCCGCCGAGCACGGCCGCCATTCCGGTCGGCTCCAGGGCGCAGGCGGCGGCCATCTCCCGGCCGCGTACGCCGGCGAGGGTGATCGCCGCCTCGGCCGGCAGGACGCCGGCCAGGGCCGCCGCCGCCAGCTCGCCGACGCTGTGGCCGGCGGTGAGGGTGACGTCGTACATCGGCAGTGCTCGGCGGCGAGCAGCGCCGCCGCCACCAGCAGCGGCTGGGTGCGGGCGGTGTCCTTGATCTCGTCGGCGTCCGCCACGGTGCCGAGATGTACCAGGTCGACCCCGGCCAACGCCGACCACCAGCGCAGTCGCGCCTCGGTGCCGGTCAGGTCGAGCCAGGGGGTCAGGAAGCCGGGTTTCTGGGAACCCTGGCCGGGAGAGAGTACGGCGAGCACGTCTATGACTGTCCCGCATACGCGTGGGTAGCGGTGTGTCGGCCGGCACCAAACCGCACTAGAACCTTTGTAGGGTTCCTACAAAAATCGGCGGTGGTCATCACCTGTCTGTGATGTTTTGCCGACGGTTGGGGTCATTGTCTGGGTCGGGACCACCGGGACCACCGGGTCCAGACGGCCGACCGTGAGGGCCACCTGGAGCGCGAACGCGTCCCGGGGCGCCAGCGGCGAGAAGCCGGTCACCTCGGCGATCCGGCGCAGCCGGTACCGCACGGTGTTCGGGTGCACGAAGAGGGCACGGGCGGCGCTCTCCAGCGTCCCGCCGGCCGCGAAGAACGCGTCCAGCGTCTCCAACAGCTCGCCACCGGCGCGGGTTAGCGTGGCGTACACGTCGTGGCGCAGCCGCCGGCGGGCCTCGGCGTCCCCCGCCAACGCCCGTTCCGGCAGCAGGTCCCCGGCCGGGACCGGGCGGGGCGCGGTCGGCCAGGCCGGCGCGGCCCGGAACCCGGCCAGCGCGGCCCGCGCCGAATCCGTCGCCTCGTCCAGGCTCGGCACGGCCGGCCCGACCACCACCGGCCCGTCTCCGAACGTGGTGAGCAGCTTTCCGGTGGCGGCCACCGGGTCGGCCGCGCCGCCCAGCACGATCACCAGCCGGTCGCCGTGCACCCCGCCGATCACCTCCACCCCGATCCGGCGCGCCTGCCGGTAGACGGTGTGCAGCACCGCGGCCACCTCACCGCCGGGGGAGCGGCCCACCGCCACCGCCACCGGCGGCGCGTCCGTCCAGCCCAGCGCCGCCGCCCGGCTGGCCAGCACATCCGGGGAGTCGCCGCGCAGCAGCGCGTCGACCAGCAGGGCCTGCAACCGGGCGTCCCAGGAGCCCCGCGACTCGGCGGCGCGGGCGTACGCCCGGGCGGCGGCGAAGGCGATCTCCCGGGAGAAGCGCAGCACCGCCTCGCGCAGCTGCTGCTCCTCCCCCGGGGCCGCGAGGTGGGAGACCTGTTCCTCCACCACGTCGATGGTCACCTTGATCAACGCGACGGTCTGCTGGAGGCTGATCGAGCGGGCCAGCGCCTGCGGGGCGGTGGCGAAGACCTCGTCGGAGACCTCCTGGGTGCTGTCCGCCGTGCCGCCGCCCTCGCGCAACCACTGCACCAGGGACCGGGCGCCGGCCTGGGCCACCAGCATGACCCAGGAGCGCTGGTCGGCCGGGAGCGACCGGAACCAGGGCAGCGTCTCGTCCATCCGGGCCACGCTGGAGGTGGCCAACGCCCCCGCCGCCCGCTCGATCTGGCGCAGCGTGGCCGTCAGCTCGGTACCGCCCGGCTCGCTCACCACTCCAGCCTGACATGCCCTGAGCAGCTGCTCCACGCCGGGCGGCCGGTCAGCCGCTGACCCGGGGTACGCGCCGCACAGCTCGTCGGTCCCGGCCAGTACGGTGGCAGGGCACGTCGGGGCGACCGCCCGACGGGCGATGGCCTGCGAGTGTGAGGAGACCGGGATGGCGCACGGGGAGGCCGACCACGGCTGCGCCCAGGGCGAGCCCTGCCGGCCGGGCCATCACGATCAGCCGGCGTCCGGCAAGCACCACCGCCGGCTCACCGGAGCGGCCCACCCGGCCGAGGTGGCCGGCCCCCGGGCGCCCGAGCGGGCCGAGGAGGACGCTCCGGCGCCCCGGCCAGCGCGGCACCGAGCCGGCCGCGCCGAGCGAGCCCGAGCCCGGCGCCCGTCCAGAGCTGCCGCACCGACCTGGCCGGCTGGGCCGGGGGGCCACCGGCACGGCCCGGTCCGGCCCCGCCAGCGCGGCAACCGCCGGGGAACGGCCACCACGCCGCTGGTGCTGACCACACCGGGTCCGCCCGGCGGTTAGCGTTGGCGGTGTGAAGGCGATCGCGATCGACGCGTACGGCCCGGCTGACCGGCTCGCCCTGCGGGAGCTGCCCGATCCGCCGGTCGGCCCCGACACGGTGCTGGTGCGGGTGCACGCGGCCGGAGTGAACCCGGTCGACTGGAAGGTGCGCGAGGGCCACCTGGCGGGTGCCGTGCCCAGCCACTTCCCGCTGGTTCCCGGCTGGGACGCCGCCGGCGTGGTCGCCGCGGCGGGACCTGCGGTGACCGGGTTCGCCGTGGGCGACGAGGTCATCGGGTACGTCCGGCGCGACGACATCCAGTACGGCACGTACGCGGAACTGGTGCCGGCCCCGGAGCGGGCGCTGGCCGACAAACCGGTGCAGGCGTCCTGGGCGCAGGCGGCCGGCCTGCCGCTGGCCGGGCTGACCGCGTACCAGGCGCTTCAGCTCGCCCGGACCGGTGCGGGGGACACCGTCCTCGTGCACGGCGCGGCGGGCGGGTCGGGCACCTCGCCGTCCAGCTCGCCCGGGCGCTCGGCGCGGACCGGGTGATCGGCACGGCGAGCGAGGCGAACCACGACTTCGTCCGGGCGCTCGGCGCGGAGCCGGTGAGCTACGGCGACGGGCTGCTCGACCGGGTCCGGTCGGTCGCGCCGGACGGGGTGGACGTCGCGCTCGACCTGTTCGGCGGCGACGCGCTCGACGTCTCCGCCGAGCTGCTGACCCGGCCGGCCCGGCTGGTCTCCACCGCCGACCCCGAGCACGTCGCCCGCCTCGGCGGGAGTTACGTCTTCTGCAAACCGTCCACAGCGGATCTCAGTGTGCTCGCCGGGCTGGTCGATGCCGACCGGCTCACCGTCCACGTGGAGCGGACGTTCCCGCTCGACCAGGCCGCGGACGCGCACCGCCTGGTCGAGGCGGGGCACGTCCGCGGCAAGGTGGTCCTGGAGGTCTGACCCGGGTCGGGCTGGGCCGTGCGGAGCCCGGGTCAGCGGGTCCGGCGGCGGATCAGCAGCGCGATCCCGGCCAGGCCCAGGGTGATGACCAGCATCACCCCGACGTTGAGCAGCAGCAGCCGCTGCAACTCGCCGATCGCCTTGTCGATGTCCTTGCCCGGGTTGAGGGCATCCTCCGGGATGACCCGTTCGCCGCCGCCGACTCCGCCGCTGAGGGTGTCGAACTGCCGCTCCAGCGGGACGCCCGCCATCCGCAGCGTCTCGGACATGTTGATCCGCCCCAGGAACCAGCCCGCGCTGGTCCGGCGGGAGTCCGGCTGCTTGGCCGGCCGGTAGACCCGCGGGCCGCCCTTCGCCAGCGGGTAGAGGTCGTACGTCTGCTTGGGCACCTCACCGGAGAGCACCACGACGGTGTACTTCGGACCGAGGTCGGCCACCTTCGGGCCGGTCGGCTGGCCGGTGCGGCCCAGCCAGCTCACCTGGTCGATCACTGCGACGACGTGGGCCGGCTGGGTGGCTACGCGAAGTCGCAGCGGCTCGGCCAGTCGTTCGCCGGTGATGTCCACCCCGGCCGGCGGAGGCTTCGGCGCCGCCCGCACCGTCCCCCCGGCCCGCGCCGTGCCGGCCGCCTGCGCCGGGGTGCTCAGCCCCAGGAGCAGGGCCGTCACCGCCAACGCACCGGTGACCATGGCCACCAGCCGCTTCACCCTTCGGACCATCGCCGCCTCCTCGCCCCGTTCGATGGATGGCTTTGCTGCAGGTCACGCGTTGGTTGGCCGACGGCGGTGACCGTGCCCGCAGGCCGGGTACCCACCTCAAAGACTCCGCAGAACGACGTTCGGTTGCAGCTGCTGGAACAGTAATTGGAACTATCTGCGACGTCGGGCCGACTATGTTCAGCCGTTGATCAACGGGCGGATCGTACCTTTACGGAGGGTCCTGTGGGGGGCAGAGTCGCACGGCTGGCGCGTACCTGGCTAGCGGTCATGGGCGTGGCGCTCGGTGTGTCGTTGCTGGTGCCGGCGACACCGGCCGCGGCCCACAACTCGTTGACCGGCAGCGATCCGGCCAACGGCGCACGGTTGGCGACGGCGCCCACGACGATCCAGCTCCGGTTCCTGGCGAAGCCGGATCCGAATACGACGCAGATCACAGTGACCGGGCCGGACAACGTACCCGCCGCGGGCGGGAAGCCGAGCTTCGCGGGAAGTCGGGTGAGCGTTCCGTTCAGGCCCGGTGCGGCCGGTCTCTACCTCGTGGGCTACCAGGTCCCCTCCAGCGACGGGCACACGATCAAAGGGGAGGTGCGCTTCACGTTGACCACCGGCACCCCCGCCGAGCCGCCCTCGGCGTCGCCCGCCGCACCGTCGACCCCCGGATCGCCGGCGGCGACCACCCCGGCCACCACGCCCACCTCCGGGTCGGCCTCGCCGGTAGCCGTCGACCCGGTGTCGGACGAGGGGGGGTACGCCGGCCTGGCTCTGGGTGCTCGCCGCCGTCGCCCTGGCCGCCGCGCTCGCCGCCCACCCTGCTGTACCTCCCGTCGCCGGCCCACCCCCCCGCTGACCCGCCCCCCGCCGACACGCGGCGGAGGGGTGTCCGGGGGTCAGGGGGAGGCGGACGCGGGGCGGCGCGGAGGCGGCTCAGCGTGCGGTCCCGGCCGAGCACCTCGAGGGACTCGAACAGCGGCAGGCCGACGGTACGGCCGGTGACCGCGACCCGGACCGGCGCCTGCGCCTTGCCCAGCTTCAGGCCGCGCTCGGCGCCGACCGCCTCCAGGGTCGCCTTGAGCGACTCGGCGTCCCACGACCCCAGCGCCTCGAAGGCCGCGGTCGCCGCGTCCAGCAGCTCCGCCGCGCCCTCCTTCATCGCCTTGGCCCAGGCCGCCTCGTCGATCAGCGGCGCGGCGAGGAAGAGGAAGTCGACGTTCGGCACGATTTCGCTGAGCACCGCGATCCGGGTCTGCGCCAGCGGCGCGACGGCGGCGAACGCGTCGGGGTCGAACTCCTCCGGCTGCCACGGCGGCGGGGCGATCGTCCCGGTGCCGGTCAGCCATGGCTCGCAGGCCTCGACGAACTCCTCGACCGGCAGCGCCCGGATGTACTCGCCGTTGAACGCGCGCAGCTTCTTCTCGTCGAAGAAGGCCGGCGACGGGTTGACCTCCTCCAGCCGGAACTCATCCTCGATCACCGACCAGGGGACGATCTCCCGGTCGCCCGAGGGCGCCCAGCCGAGCAGCATCAGATAGTTGCGCATCGCGCCGGCCAGGTAGCCCTCGTCCCGGTACGCCTCCAGGGCGACCTTGTCCCGGCGCTTGGAGAGCTTCTGCCGCTTCTCGTTCACCACCACCGGCACGTGCGCCCAGATGGGTGGCTTGACCCCGAGGGCGTCCCAGAGCAGCTGCTGCTTGGGGGTGTTGGGCAGGTGCTCCTCGGCCCGGATGACGTGGGTGATCCCCATGGTCATGTCGTCGACCACGTTGGCCAGCAGGAAGACCGGCGAGCCGTCGCCCCGGGCGATGACGAAGTCCTCGATCAGCTTGTTCTCGAAGGTCGGCTCGCCGCGGATCAGGTCGACCACCACGGTCGCGCCCTCGTCCGGCGTACGGAACCGCAGCGCCCGCCCCTCGCCCGGCTCCAGCCCACGGTCGCGGCAGAAGCCGTCGTAACCCTGGTACTGCGAGCCGGTGCGGGCCTGGACGGCCTCCCGGGTGCAGTCGCAGTAGTAGGCCCGGCCGGACTCGTACAGCCGCTGCGCGGCGGCGCGGTGCTCGCCGGCGTTCTGCGACTGGAAGTACGGCCCCTCGTAGCTTCCCCGATCGATGCCGATCCAGTCCAGCGCGGAGAGGATGCCCTCCGTCCACTCGGGCTTGTTGCGGGCCGCGTCGGTGTCCTCGATGCGGAGCACGAACACCCCGCCCTGCTGCTTGGCGTAGATCCAGTTCTGCAGCGCCGAGCGGGCGCCGCCGACGTGGAACATACCGGTCGGGGAAGGGGCGAAGCGTACACGTACCGTCACGTCCCCCAGCCTACGGCGGCGAGCGACCGGGTTTCGGCAGGCCCCCTCGGTCCGGCGGCCGGGCCGGCCGTCGCCGGCCCGGGGCACCGAGCGGATTTCCCGCTCAGGGCACCGAGCGGATCTTCAGCACCAGCGCGCTGCCGAGCAGCGTCACCGCGGCGGTGGCCGCGTAGAGCGTCGGGTAGCCGCCCAGGTGCACCACGATCGGTGCGGAGAGCGCCGGCCCGAGCACCTGCGGCGCGGAGTTGGCGATGTTGATCACGCCGAGGTCCCTGGCCCGGTCGGTGGCCCTCGGCAGGACCTGGGTGATCAGGGCGGCGTCCACCGAGAGGTAGACCCCGTAGCCGGCGCCGAGCAGCAGCGCGGCGACGATCGCCATCGGCCAGACCGGCGCGACGGCGAGCAGCGTCGCCGCGACCGCCATGACCACCCCGGAGGCGATCACGAAGACCTTCCGCCGGCCGGAGCGGTCCGACAGCCGGCCGGCGATCACCGCGGTGACCATCATGCCGAGGGTGTAGAGCAGGATCAGCACCAGCAGCGCGCCCTCCGGGTCCGGGTGGCGCACCCCGTCGGTGAGGAAGTACAGCAGGTAGAGGGTGCCGAACGCGTTGCCGAGCTGGACCAGGAACCGGGTGATCCAGGCCCAGGCGAAGTCCGGGTGCCGGCGCGGGCTGATCCACATCCCGCCGACCAGCTCCCGCAGCCGCAGCGCGGGCCGGTGCGCGCGGGGGAGCGGGTCGTCCGGGGTGAACAGCGCGAACGGCAGCGACAGCAGCAGCACGGCCACCGCGCTCGCCAGGTAGCCGGCGGCGTTCCCGGTCACCAGCGCGGTGACCAGCACCGCGCCGACCACCAGCCCGAGGGCCTGGGGGATGCCCACCC
The DNA here is from genome assembly GCA_016802835.1 of Micromonospora sp. ATA32. GTDB lineage: Bacteria > Actinomycetota > Actinomycetes > Mycobacteriales > Micromonosporaceae > Micromonospora. The sequence goes on from JAEVHO010000040.1 coordinate 16,612, forward strand.
AGCCGGAGACGCCACCCCGCTGGGCGACCGGCACCCGGTCCGGGATGGCGGCGGTCAGGCTGGCCAGCATCGCGTTGAAGCAGACCTGGGCGGCGACCCAGGCCAGCGCCACCCCGGCGACGGTCCGCTGTTGGGCCAGCAGCACCAGGGCCGCCGCGCCGAGCACCGCCCCGCCTGCGGTCCAGGCGTGCCGGCGGCCGAACTCCAGCCCCGCCAGGCGGAGCACGGTGCGGTCGGACAGGGCCCCGGCCAGCGGGTTGGCGAGGACCGCGGCGAGCGCGCCCAGCCCGGTGACCACCGCCAGCATCGCCTCCTTGTCGCCCGGGGCGATCCGCTCGACCTGCTGCGGGAGCAGCACCTGGATCGGGGTGAAGAAGGCCATCCACACGCCGAGGTTGGCCGCGAAGATCAGCGCGATCCAGCCGCGACGCACCGGCACGTCCGGCTCGGCGAGCGCGGCCGGCAGCGAGGTCGGCGTCGGGTCGACCGTCGTCACCGCGCCGGCCCCCGGTCCGCCGCCGGCGCGATCACGTCCCGGAGCCAGGCGTACGAGCTCTTCGGGGTGCGGACCTGGGTGCCGAAGTCGACGTGCACCAGGCCGAAGCGCTTGGTGAAGCCCTCCGCCCACTCCCAGTTGTCCAGCAGCGACCAGACGAAGTACCCGGTCACGTCGACGCCGTCGGCGATGGCCGCCCGCACGGCGCGCAGGTGCCCGTCGAGGTAGGCGATCCGCTCGGGGTCGTCGACCCGGCCGCCGGCATCGGGTACGTCGTCGTAGGCGCAGCCGCTCTCGGTGATCTGGATCGGCGGCAGCCGTTCGCCGTACCGGCGGTGCAGGCCGGTGAGCAGCTCGTGCAGGCCGTCCGGGGCGACCGGCCAGTCGAAGGCGGTGCGCGGGTAGCCCGCCAGCGGCACCAGCTCGAAGGGCAGCGGCGACCCGTCCTCGGGTGCGCGTACCCCGGTGGGGTTGTAGTAGTTGACCCCGAGCACGTCCAGCGGGGCGGCGATCACGTCGAGGTCGCCGGCGCGGACGGTCGCCGGGTCGACCTCGGCGTCGTCCGGGTAGCCGAGGCCGAGCAGCGGGTCGGTGAAGAGCCGGTTGTGCAGGGCGTCGTACGCCGCGCCGGCGGCCCGGTCGGCCTCGGTGTCGCCGATCACCCGCACCGGGGAGTAGTTGTTGGCGATGGCCACCGGGCTGCCGGTGCGGGCGCGCAGCGCGGCGACCGCGAGGCCGTGGCCGAGCAGTTGGTGGTGGGCCGCCGGGAAGGCGTCGAAGAGCAGCATGCGGCCGGGGGCGTGCACGCCCATGCCGTAGCCGAGGCTCATGTGGATGAACGGCTCGTTGAGGGTGGTCCAGAGCTTCACCCGGTCCCCGAGCCGGGCCGCGACCAGGTCGGCGTAGCCGGCGAAGCGGCCGGCGGTGTCCCGGTTCAGCCAACCGCCGGCGTCCTCCACGGGCTGCGGCAGATCCCAGTGGAACAGCGTGGCGACCGGGTCGATGCCGTGGCCGAGCAGTTCGTCGACCAGCCGGTCGTAGAAGTCCAGCCCCCGTGCGTCGGCCGGTCCGTCGCCGGTGGGCTGACCCGGGGCCAGGCGATCGAGAACCGGTACGCCGACACCCCCAGCCCGGCCATCAGCGCCACGTCCTCGGGATAGCGGTGGTAGTGGTCGCAGGCGACGTCCCCGGTGCTGCCGTCGACGATCCGACCGGGGGTGTGGGCGAAGGTGTCCCAGATGGAGGGTCCCCGCCCGCCGTCGCCGGCGCCGCCCTCGATCTGGTAGGCGGAGGTGGAGACTCCCCAGCGGAAGCCGGCGGGGAAGTCGGGCATCGGCTCGGCGGTCATGCGCCCTCCCGTCAACGCGAAACGTGCTCGGGACTCTAGGGCGCGTACCCCGAATGCGCCATAGGCCGGCGAGGGCCCGGGCGCAAGGGTTTTCGGCGTGTCTTTTCCGAACCCGTCCGGGTACGTCCGATTTTGCGCATAGAGTGCCGATATCGTGGGATGTCCTCACTGGAGGAAAGACAGAGATGATCCTCGTGGAACGCAGCGCGCACGTGGTGGCGCCAGTGGAAGTGGTCTGGGACGTCGTGCAGCGGGCCGAGCAGCTGCCGGCCTGGCTGGCGGGGGTCCGCGCGGCCGAGGTGCTCTCGGGGGAGGGCTTCGGCCGGCGACAACTGGTCCAGGCCGGGCGCGGCTCGGCACACGAGGCCGAGGTGATCGCGTACCAGGAGCCGACCCTGATCGGGTGGCGGGAACGCGCCCGGGGCGCCGGTGCCCGGGCCGAGGCCCGCACCGAGATCTACGTCCAGCTCACCCCGGACGAGGAGGAGGGCGGGACGGTCGTGCGGCTCATCGTCGTACGCTGGCCGGCCGGTCCGGTCAAGGCCGCCCTGCTCCGGCTCGGTCTGCGTCGGGTGGGCGCCGACCTGGAGGACTCGCTGGCCCGGCTGACCGATCTGGCCGCCGTCGGCTGATCCGGGCCCGATCCCACGGCGTCACCCGCGACGACGGTGGTCCGGTGTCCCCCGCCAGGGGCACCGGGCCACCGTCGGCTCCGCTCCGCCTGGCCTGTGCGGCCATCACGACTCCATGATCGACCGAAGAGGGCCCGGCGCGGGATCGCGCCGGGCCCCTCGTCGTACGCGGAGACTAGCTGTCGCCGCCGGTCTCGCCGACCGGCGCCGCGTTCACGTCGTCGATCGCGTACTTCTTGGCCGCCTCGGCCGGCACCGTGGCCGGCACCGTGCCGCGGAGCGCGAGCTGCCGCAGCGTCGCCACCGTGATCGACTCGGCGTCGACGTGGAAGTGCCGGCGCAGCGCGTGCCGGGTGTCGGACATGCCGAACCCGTCGGTGCCGAGCGAGGTCCAGTCACCGGGTACCCAGCGGGCGATCAGGTCCGGCACCGCCCGCATCCAGTCGCTGACCGCGACCTTCGGCCCGTCGGCGTCGGCCAGCTTCCGCTGGATGTACGGCACCCGCTGCTCGCCGCCCGGGTTGAGCAGGTTGTGCTCCTCGCACTCCACCGCGTCCCGGCGCAGCTCGGTCCAGGAGGTCACCGACCAGACGGTCGCGGCCACCCCCCAGTCCTGGGCGAGCAGCTGCTGGGCCTTGAGCGCCCACTGCATGCCGGTGCCGGAGGCCAGGATGTTGGCCTTCGGGGCGTCGCCGTTCACCGACGGGGCGGGGGAGTAGCGGTAGATGCCCTTGAGCAGCCCCTCCACGTCGACGTCGGCCGGCTCGGCCGGCTGGAGGATCGGCTCGTTGTAGACCGTCAGGTAGTAGAAGACGTTCTCCTGAGCGTCCCCGTACATCCGGTGCAGGCCGTTCTCCAGGATGTGCGCGAGCTCGTACGCGAACGCCGCGTCGTACGCGACCACCGCCGGGTTGGTGGCGGCGAGCAGCAGCGAGTGGCCGTCCTCGTGCTGGAGCCCCTCGCCGTTGAGCGTGGTCCGCCCAGCGGTGGCGCCGAGCAGGAAGCCCCGCGCCATCTGGTCCGCCGCCGCCCAGAGCCCGCCACCGGTGCGCTGGAACCCGAACATCGAGTAGAAGATGTACATCGGGATCATCGGCTCGCCGTGCGTGGCGTACGCCGAGCCGGCCGCGGTGAACGAGGCGACCGAGCCGGCCTCGTTGATCCCCTCGTGCAGGGTCTGCCCGACGGTGGACTCCTTGTACGACAGGAACAGCTCCCGGTCGACCGAGGTGTACCGCTGGCCGTGCGGCGAGTAGATCTTCGCCGTCGGGAAGAGCGAGTCCATGCCGAAGGTGCGGGCCTCGTCCGGGATGATCGGCACCCAGCGCTTGCCGAACTCCTTGTCCTTCATCACGTCCTTGAGCAGGCGGACGAAGGCCATCGTGGTGGCCACCTTCTGCTTGCCGGAGCCGCGCTTGACGTCGGCGAACCGCTCCGGGCCCGGGATGGCCAGCCGCTTCTCCGTGGTCCGTCGGGAGGGCAGGTAACCGCCGAGCTGCCGCCGCCGCTCGTGCAGGTACTGCATCTCCTCGGAGTCCTCGCCGGGGTGGACGTACGGCGGCAGGTAGGGGTTGCTCTCCAGCACCGAGTCCGGGATGTCCAGGTAGAGCCGGTCGCGGAAGAGCTTGAGGTCCTCCAGCGTCAGCTTCTTCATCTGGTGGGTGGCGTTGCGGGCCTCGAAGTGCGAACCGAGGGTCCAGCCCTTGATCGTCTTGGCCAGGATCACCGTCGGCTGCCCGGTGTGCTCGGTGGCCGCCTTGTAGGCCGCGTAGAGCTTGCGGTAGTCGTGCCCACCCCGCTTGAGGTTCCAGATCTCGTCGTCGGAGAGCTGCTCCACCATCTTGCGGGTCCGCGGGTCGCGGCCGAAGAAGTGCTCCCGGACGTACGCCCCGGACTCCGCCTTGTAGGTCTGGTAGTCACCGTCGGGCGTGGTGTTCATCAGGTTGACCAGGGCACCGTCGGTGTCCGCGGCGAGCAGCGGGTCCCACTCCCGTCCCCAGACCACCTTGATGACGTTCCAGCCGGCGCCCCGGAAGAACGCCTCCAGCTCCTGCATGACCTTGCCGTTGCCGCGGACCGGCCCGTCCAGCCGCTGCAGGTTGCAGTTGATCACGAAGGTGAGGTTGTCCAGCTCCTCGCGGGCGGCCACCCCGATCGCGCCGAGCGTCTCCGGCTCGTCCATCTCGCCGTCGCCGAGGAACGCCCAGACGTGCTGGTCGGAGGTGTCCTTGATGCCCCGGTGCTGCAGGTAGCGGTTGAACCGGGCCTGGTAGATCGCGTTGAGCCCGCCGAGACCCATCGAGACGGTGGGGAACTCCCAGAAGTCCGGCATCAGCCGCGGGTGCGGGTACGACGGCAGGCTGCCACCGGGGTGCGACAGCTCTTGGCGGAACCCGTCGAGCTGGTCCTCGCTGAGCCGGCCCTCCAGGTACGCCCGCGCGTACATGCCGGGGGAGGCGTGGCCCTGGTAGTAGATGTGGTCGCCGCCGCCGGGGTGGTCCTTGCCGCGGAAGAAGTGGTTGAAGCCCACCTCGTAGAGCGAGGCGGAGCTGGCGAAGGTGGAGATGTGCCCGCCGACGCCGATCTCGGGGCGCTGCGCCCGGTGCACGAGCATCGCCGCGTTCCACCGGATGTAGGCCCGGAGCCGCCGCTCGATGTGCTCGTCACCCGGGAACCACGGCTCGCGCTCCGGCGGGATGGTGTTGATGTAGTCGGTGGTGGTCAGGGACGGGACCCCGACCTGGCGCTCTCGGGCCCGCTCGAGCAGGCGCAGCATGACGTACCGTGCGCGTTTGGTTCCGCGCTCGTCGATGACACCGTCAAGCGACTCGACCCATTCGCTGGTCTCTTCGGGGTCGATGTCCGGAAGCTGGCTCGGCAGACCAGCGGTGATCACCGGGCGCTTGCGTTCCGTAGCCACAGGCGTTCCCTCGGTTGTGTGTGGGATAGGTCTCTAGCGCCATCCTGCCCCCTGGTGGCACTCGTCGTCACGTCTGGCTCCCCCAGACGCGATGCTCAACACAGGTACCCACCAGTAACTTTGTGCGACCGGGGCGCCCGGGGTACGCGGAAGGTCCGGCCGGCGACGGGGTGGCTTCGGCCGCCGGTGGCCCCGGCCCTCCCCAGGCTCCGGCAGAATGCGGCGTATGCGCAGTGAGGTGATCACCGTCGAGACCGGGTCCCGGCCGACCGTCCGCGACATCACCGCCGAGGCGGAGCGCTTCGTCTCCGGCCAGGGCGATGGCCTGCTGCACGTCTTCGTGCCGCACGCCACCGCCGGCCTGGCGATCATCGAAACCGGGTCCGGCTCCGACGACGACCTGCTCACCGCGATCGACGACCTGCTGCCGACCGACGACCGCTGGCGGCACCGGCACGGCTCGCCGGGGCACGGGCGGGACCACGTGCTGCCGGCTTTCGTCCCGCCGTACGCGACCCTGCCCGTGGTGGACGGGCGGCTGGCCCTGGGCACCTGGCAGATCGACGACCTGCTGCCGACCGACGACCGCTGGCGGCACCGGCACGGCTCGCCGGGGCACGGGCGGGACCACGTGCTGCCGGCTTTCGTCCCGCCGTA
>JAEVHO010000041.1 GCA_016802835.1 Micromonospora sp. ATA32
CCCCGACCACGACACCGCCCCCGACCACCGGTCCCGCCCCGACCATCGGGCCACCGTCGCCCGAGCCCCCCCATGGTCAACCTCTGCCTGGACCCCCTGCAGCTACCGCTGGTGCAGCGGCTCCTATGTGGATCAGCCGCCGCCTAGCCCCGGCTCAGGATGCTTCCTGAGCCGGGGCCCGGCCGTGATCGCAGCCGGGACGTACCGGTGGGCGTCAGGTGCGGGGCCCGGCCACGGCGGCTTGGGCGTCCACAATGCCCCAGCCGTACGTCGGCGAGTAGACGCCGCGCAGGCCAACGACCGAGGTGCGGGCGGTCGACATCAGCACCGAGTACACGTTGTCGAGGCTGCGTCCCTGGGCGAAGAGCAGGGCCTGATGAGGCGCGAGACCCCTGACAGCGGTCCAGCCGCCACGCCCGAGACGCCTCGTCGCTCCAGCGGAGAAGCGTCAGCCGTCAGCCGACGAGCTCGGCGCGGCCGGCGGCCACGGCGGTCGTCGGCTAACGGCCGAGTTCGATGTGGTGGATGGTCCGCGCGGCGACGGCGCCGAGTTTGTCGGGGTTGGCGACGTTGTGGATCGCGGCGATGTGGCCGCGCTCGTCGAGATCGAGGGTGAGGGTGGCGATGACACGGCCGGCGCCGGTGAACACCATGCCCGGCCCGCCGTTGAGCTCGACCAGTTCGATCGTCATGTCGGCGGGTTCGACCCCTTGGTAGGGGCGGGTGCCGATGGCCGCGAACCATGCGGCCACCCGGGCCGCGCCGGTGACCGGGTGCATCGCCTGGCGCACCTTGCCGCCGCCGTCGGTCCACAGGGTCACGTCCGGTGCGAGCAGCTGCATCAGGGTGTTGATGTCGCCGCCGGTGGCGGCGGCGAAGAATCGCTCGGTGACCTCCCGGCGACGCGTGCGGTCGGCGTGGAAGCGTGGCCGCCGGGCCTGCACGTGTCCGCGAGCGCGGTGCGCGGCTTGGCGCACGGCGTCCTCGGAGCGCTCGACGGCGTCGGCGATTTCGGCGTAGCTGAAGCCGAATGCCTCCCTCAAGACAAACACCGCGCGCTCGAGTGGGCTCAGTGTCTCCAGCACCACCAGCAGCGCCATCGACACCGATTCCGCGGCGGCCACGTCGTCGGCGGTGTCGGTGCTGGTGAGGATCGGCTCGGGAAGCCATGGACCGACATAGGTCTCGCGCCGGCTGCGGGCTGAACGTAGCCGGTCCATGGCCAGATTCGACACGATCCGCACCAGATACGCCTTGGGGTCGGCCACCTGCGAACGGTTGGCCGCTGACCATTTCACCCAGGCGTCCTGCACCGCATCCTCGGCATCGGCGGTGGTGCCGAGGATGCGGTAGGCCATCGAGAACAACAGGTTCCGGTGCTCGCCGAACACCTGGTCGCGGGCGTTCATCTGGTGAACCGGCCGCCGCGGGGCCAGAGCGAGCCGGAGCGGGGGAACCTCTTCATCCGGCCGTATGTCGGCCATGGGGCAGCGCTCACCGTCTCCTTGTACCAGACGGCCCGGCGACCGGTCAGGGACAGTCTCCTGGGGCTGTTGTCTGGTCTGGTGAACTGGACCACCGCGTCGTGGCGGCCCAAGCTCACCGGCGTGTGGTAGTAGCCGAACCGGAAGGATTTGGGCTCCTTGCCCTTCAACGCCCGCACGATCGACACCGCGGCGTGCACGCCGGTTGGCATTCCGCTCTGGCAGGTGCCGTGCATGACGCCGTATGCCTGCCGGATCGCTGCCGCGTCGCCGATCGCATAGACCTCCGGGTGCGACACCGACCGCAGGGCGGCATCGGTGACGACGCGGCCGCGCTCGTCGACGTCCAGGCCGGCCGCGGCCGCCAGTGGCGGCACTCGGACGCCGCTGGTCCACAGCACCACATCGGCGGCAATGCTGTCGCCACCCGCGAGCTCGACGGAGTCCGACAGCACTTTGACGATCTCGACGCCGCTGCGCACCTGCACGCCGAGCCGCTCCAGCGCACCGTGCAGATACGCTTTGGCCGTCGGCCCCATCATCGAACCGGGTTCTGCCCTGCCAACCAGCACCACCTGCAGCTCTGGGTGCTGTTCGGCGATCTCGGCCGCCGCTTCCACCCCGGTGAGCCCGCTACCGCCCACGGCCACCGTTCCCCCACCGAGCCGGGCCAGCCGCTGCGCCAGCAGCTCGGCGTCGTGCACGCTGTCGAAGGTGTAGGCGTGGTGATCGACGCCGGGGACGGCGGCGGTGTCGGCCACCCCGCCCAGCGCGTAGACCAGCGTGTCGTACTCCATCACCCGGTCGTCGTCGATGCGGACGGTGCGCGCCCCGGCGTCGATGCCGGTGACCCAACCACACACGAACTCCACCCCGGTGCCCTTCAGTAGTTCCGGGATGCGCAGATCGGCCAACTGCTGCCCCGAAGCGGTCTGGTGCAACCGCAACCGCTCGGTGAACCGCTCCGTCGCATTGACGACCGCGATCTGCACGTCCTCCCGACGCTTGCCGTGCGCCGCCAGGATCGTCGCCGCCGTCAACCCCGCGTACCCCGCGCCAAGAACCAGAATCCTGTTCACTGCTCTGTCCTCTCTCGCATTGCTGACGAGCACGAGACGCGACAGGAGACATCGGCCGTGATGCGAGGTGACCCACGTCACTGCCTGAGGACTCTCAGCTATCCGGCGCCGCCGGCGACCGTGCCCCGGTCGTCGTCAGCGCCCCCGCCAGCAGACCTGCCAGCTGGCCCAGGTCATCGAGGCGCAGGTCGCCGTCCAGACCCTTGAGCGCGGCCGTCATCGCACCCGCGGCGCGCCCGGCCTGCAAGCCGACGTCGGCATCCTCGACGACCAGGCAACGCGCCGGCGGCGCGTCGAGCAGCGCGGCGGCCCGCAGGTAACCTTCCGGGTCCGGCTTGCCCACACTGACGTCTTCCACGGTCACCATCACCGGCACCTCGATCCCCGCCGCGGCGAGCCGGGCCTTCGCCAGCCGGGCGTCGGCGCTGGTCACCACCGCCCACGGCAGCCCGAGCCTCGCCAGCGTCTCCAGCAGCTCACACGCACCACGGCTGGCGGTGACGTCGGACAGGTCGTCGTACTGCAGCTCCAGCTGCCAGCCCGCCGCCGCAGCCACCGCCGCGTCGTCCAGGCCCGGCAGCAGTCGACGCACCGTGCGGTCGGCGGGACTGCCATGCGCGATCGTCAGCACCGCCTCCGGGTCGACGCCGTACGTCGCGGCCCACACCCGCCAGGCCCGCTCGACCGCGGCGTCGGATTCCACCAGAGTGCCGTCCATGTCCAACAGCACCGCACCGACCGACGATACGTTCATGGTTCACCGCCCCTAATATGCTCGTATCACGAGGATAAGGTGGTGAGGCCCGGTCATGGCAAGCCCTCCCCGCCACCGCACCGACACGACGCGATGGCTCACCGCGTCGCAGGTGCTGGCCACGCTCCATCGGCATCCCGGCATCACCCGAGCCGCGATGGCTCACGAGTTGCAGCTGACCAGTGGTCTCGCCACCGAGATCACCGCCCGGCTGCGTGACCTGTGCCTGCTCACCGAAACGCGCGCGCCGGTACGGGGGCGTGGTCGGCCCACGACCGTCCTGCAACCGCATCCCGAGGGGCCGGTGGTACTCGCCGTCGACCTGCGTCAGGAGGACTGGCGACACGCCGTCGCGACCGTCGAAGGGCAGCTGCACGACGTGCGGCACCAATCCCACCGCACGCGGCAGCCGGCCACGGTGCTGGCCGCCGTACGCCGCAGCGTCGACGAGACCCGGCACCGGTACGGCCATCGGCTTCGGGCGGTATCCCTTGCGGTCGCCGGCACCATCCATGACAACCACCTCGTACAGGCCGCCACTCTCGGCTGGCGGTCGGTCGACCTCGGTACCATCACCGCCGGCACAAATCTGCCGATGCTGCTCGGCAATGACGCCACCCTCGCCGGCGTCGCCGAGGCCCGCACCGGCGCCGCCACCGCCGCCGGCACCGCCCTGCACCTCATCGTGGAGGTCGGCATCGGCGGCACTCTCACCATCGCCGGGGTACCGGTGACAGGCGCGCACGGCGCCGCCGGCGAGTACGGCCACCTGCCCTTCGGCGACCGGGAACAACGCTGCCCCTGTGGCGCCCGCGGCTGCTGGGACCTCGACGTCGACGGCCGCGGCCTGGCCCGTCACCTCGGCGAATCGCCACCCGCCGACCCTCGCAGCTACGCCCGGCAGGTCCTCGAGCGCGCCGCTGGCGACCTTCGCGCACGGCAGGCGGTGGCGGCCGTCGCAACAACCCTCGGCACCGGCATCGCGGGTCTGGCCAACATCCACGACCCCGACCTGATCACCCTCGGCGGACTCGGCCCCGCGCTACGGCACACGGCTGCCGAAGCGTTCGACAACGCCTACACCGACGGTCTCATGACCCTGCACCGCGCCCACCCCCCGCCCGTCGTGGACGCCGCCCACGGCGACGACGGCTCCCTGCGCGGCGCCGCCATCGTCGGCCTCGACCACATCACCAGCCGCACCGCCCTCGCCGACTGGGTGCGCGCACTCGCGCCATGACCTGAGGTAACGACTCCAAGGGTTCCCGACTGATCCCCCGGGCATGTCGCCGAGACGGAACAGGTGGATCAGGGCGCCCGCTGATGGCGCCCACTGATCGAGTCGCGCCCGCTCATCCGGCGGCCCGCACCTGGGTCGCCCGGTAGCGCGAGGGCGATGTCCCGTACAGCTTGACAATGGCCTGACGCAGCGTCTCGGCCGAGCCGAACCCGCACCGCCGGGCCACGCCGGCCACCGGCAGTGACGTGGAGGTGAGCAGGTTCCCGGCCGGCACGACCCAACCGCCGGCCTCGGTTGGTCGGTCCTGTGTGGTGGAATCTCAAGCGGTGTGCCCGACGCTACCGTCGGCGACTCGGCACCTCGGCGGCAACCCAACGATCCGGCAACAACCCTTGACTACGGTATCCGTTGCAGTTCTATCCTTCCGCTGAAGAATCCGTAGTCAATGCCTACTCGCGTGGCCATGATTCGTTGAAGAGTTGGAGCCTGTCGCCGTGTCGGAACCCGCGATCCGCCTGACCGGTCTGCGCAAGTCGTTCGATGCCGTGGAGGCCGTCGCCGGCATCGACCTGGACATCGCCGACGGCGAGTTCTTCTCCATGCTCGGGCCGTCCGGCTCGGGCAAGACGACCGTGCTGCGGATGATCGCCGGATTCGAGCTGCCGACCGCCGGCACCGTCACGCTCGCCGGGCGCGACGTCACCCGGCTCGCCCCGTTCGACCGGGACGTCAACACCGTCTTCCAGGACTATGCCCTGTTCCCGCACATGACCGTCCAGCAGAACGTGGAGTACGGCCTGCGGGTACGCAAGGTAGCGCGCGCCGAGCGCCGTGAGCGCGCGGCGGCGGCGCTGCGGACGGTCCGCCTCGAGGGATACGGCGAGCGCCGGCCCAGCGCGTTGTCCGGCGGACAGCGACAGCGCGTCGCGCTGGCCCGCGCCCTGGTCAACCGCCCGGCGGTGTTGCTGCTCGACGAACCGTTCGGCGCGCTGGACCTGAAGCTGCGCGAGGAGATGCAGGTCGAGTTGAAGGCGATCCAGCGCGAGGTCGGCATCACCTTCGTCTTCGTCACGCACGACCAGCAGGAGGCGCTGACGATGAGCGACCGGGTGGCGGTGTTCAACCAGGGCCGGATCGAACAGGTCGACACGCCGGCCGAGGTGTACGAACGCCCCGGCACCCCGTTCGTCGCCGGCTTCGTGGGCACCTCCAACCTGTTCGAGGGTGAGACCGCCCACGCCGTGCTCGGCCGCGAGGGCGTGTTCTCCGTACGCCCGGAGAAGATCCGACTCGGCGGCGCGCCCGCGTCCGCCGAGGAGATCAGCGCGGCGGGCCAGGTCGTCGAGGTGATCTACGCGGGAGCGGCGACCCGGTTCGTGGTCGACCTCGACGCCGGGCCGCGCGTCGTCGCGATGCAGCAGAACCACCAGACCTCCCCCGCCGACGTGGCGGCCCTGCGCGGCAAACCGATCCGGCTGACCTGGCGGGCCGAGCACGTCGTCGCGGTTCCCGTGAGCCCCCGTTGACACACCCCCGACCCCCGTCGACAACCAGAAGGAGAGCGCAGATGCGCACCATCCGAGTCTTCACCGCGCTCGCCGCGGCCGGCCTGCTCGCGCTGACCGGATGCGGCGACGGCGGCGGCGCCACCGGCGGCTCCGGCCCCGGCGGCATCAAACCGCCCAAGATCGACAAGCTGGCGTCGCTCGGCGCCGGCGAGGGCCAGGTCAACGTCGTCGCCTGGGCCGGGTACGTCGAGAACGGCTCCACGGACCCGAAGGTCGACTGGGTCAGCGGCTTCGAGAAGGAGACCGGCTGCAAGGTCAACGTGAAGGTCGCCGGCACCTCGGACGAGATGGTGACCTTGATGAAGACCGGCGACTACGACGTCGTCTCGGCCTCCGGTGACGCCTCGCTGCGGCTGATCTACGGCGGTGAGGTCGCCCCGGTCAACACCGACCTGGTCGCCAACTACAAGGACGTCTTCGACGGCCTGAAGCTCAAGCAGTGGAACTCGGTCGACGGGGTGTCGTACGGCATCCCACACGGCCGCGGCGCGAACGTGCTCATGTACCGCACCGACAAGGTCACCCCGGCGCCGACGTCCTGGAGCGCGGTGTTCGACGCGAACTCACCGTACAAGGGCAAGGTGACCGCGTACGACTCGCCGATCTACATCGCCGACGCGGCGCTCTACCTCATGAAGCACCAGCCGGACCTGGGTATCAAGAACCCGTACGCGCTGGACGAGAAGCAGTTCGCCGCCGCCGTGGACCTGCTCAAGAAGCAGAACGAGCAGATCGGTGAGTACTGGTCGGACTACACCAAGGAGGTGCAGGCCTTCAAGTCCGGCAACTCCGTCGTCGGCACCGCCTGGCAGGTCATCGTCAACCTGGCCAAGGCCGATGGCGCCCCGGTCGAGGCGATCCTGCCCGAGGAGGGCGCGACCGGCTGGTCCGACACCTGGATGATCTCCGCCAAGGCCAAGCACCCGAACTGCGGCTACCTCTGGATGAACCACATCATCGACCCGGAGGCGAACGCCGCGGTGGCGGAGTGGTTCGGCGAGGCCCCGGCGAACAAGCTCTCCTGCGCCAAGACGGCCGACAAGAACCACTGCGCCACGTTCCACGCCGCCGACGAGGCGTACTTCGACAAGGTCTGGTTCTGGAGCACCCCGGTGGAGCAGTGCCTCGACGGCCGCACCGACGTCAAGTGCAAGGACTACTCGGCCTGGACCCAGGCCTGGACCACGATCAAGGGCTGACGACACGTGACGGCTCCCTCCACCCTGGACCGGCTCTCCTCCTGGCTGCACCGCCACAGCGGGGTACGCCTCGCGGGGCTGCTCTCGGCGCCGCTGCTCTGGCTGTTCGTGGCGTACCTCGGCTCGCTGGCCGTGCTCTTCGTCTCCGCGCTGTGGACGGTCAACAGCTTCACCGGCGACCTGGTCCGCGAGCCGACGTTCGCGAACTTCCGCACCATCCTGACCGAGGAGGTCTACCGCACCGTCACCCTGCGCAGCCTCGGCGTCGCCGCCGCGGTCACCGTCATCGACGTGCTCATCGCGCTGCCGATGGCGTTCTTCATGGCGAAGGTCGCCTCGCCGCGCGGCCGCCGGTTGCTGGTCATCGCGATCCTCACCCCGCTGTGGGCGAGCTACCTGGTCAAGGCGTACGCCTGGCGGGTGATGCTGGCCAACGGCGGTCCGGTGGACTGGCTCTTCGGGGGTGCCGGCAACGGCCCCGGGTACGGGCTGACAGCGACCGTTCTCGTGCTGAGCTATCTGTGGCTGCCGTACATGATCCTGCCCATCTACGCGGGGCTGGAGCGGCTACCGGATTCGCTGCTGGAGGCGTCGGCGGACCTCGGTGGCCGGGGCGGGCGCACCTTCCGCTCGGTGGTGCTGCCGATGATCGTGCCGTCGGTGATCGCCGGCTCGATCTTCACGTTCTCACTGTCGCTCGGCGACTACATCACGGTGCAGATCGTGGGCGGCAAGACGCAACTCATCGGCAACCTGGTGTACGCCAACATCGGCGCGGCGAACAACCTGCCGTTCTCGGCGGCGCTCGCCACGATTCCCGTACTCATCATGGTCATCTATCTGGTCGCGGTGCGCCGGTCCGGCGCGTTGGAGGAGTTGTGACGCTCTCGCGCGGAGCGCGCTGGCTGCTGCGCGGAGCCATGGCGGTTGGCCTTGCCTTCGTCTACCTGCCGCTGGCCATCGTGCTGGTCAACTCGTTCAACGCCGACCGCACCTTCGCCTGGCCGCCGCCGCGCTGGACCACGGACTGGTGGGTGCGGGCCTGGGACAACGCGGCGCCCGCGAGGCGGTGTGGACCTCGGTGAAGGCCGGCCTGGGCGCGACGGCCGTCGCGCTACTGCTCGGCACGCTGGTCGCCTTCGCGGTACAGCGCTACCGGTTCTTCGGGCGCGACGCCGTGTCGCTGCTCGTGGTGCTGCCGATCGCGCTGCCCGGCATCGTCACGGGGATCGCCATGGACACCGCCTTCCGCTCGGTGATCGAGCCACTCGGGATGGGCAAGGGCCTGCTCTCGGTGATCGTGGGGCACGCGACGTTCTGCGTCGTGGTGGTCTACAACAACGTGCTGGCCCGGCTGCGCCGGCTGGGGGGCAACCTGGAGGAGGCGAGCGCAGACCTCGGTGCGGACACCTTCCAGACGTTCCGCAATGTGACGTTCCCGCTGCTGCGCTCGGCGCTGTTCGCCGGCGGGCTGCTGGCCTTCGCGCTCTCCTTCGACGAGATCATCGTGACGACCTTCACGGCCGGCCCGGGTGTCCAGACCCTGCCGATCTGGATCTTCAACAACCTCTTCCGGCCCAACCAGGCGCCGGTCATCAACGTCGTCGCGGCGGTGCTGATCGTGCTCTCGATCGTGCCGATCTACCTCGCCCAGCGGATCTCCGACACCGCTGCCGGTGGTCGCCTCTGACCCCCACCCCCCCAGACGCTGCCCGATCGCCGTCCGTCCCCGTCGTGACCGATCCCGCTCATGGCGGTGACAACGCATTGCCGGCCACGGTCGATCCTTCCCTTGGGGAGGACGACTTGCGGACATTCGGAATATCCCTGCTGACGTCCGCCGGAGTCGTCGGCATCATCGTCGGCCTGGCCGCTCGACACACACTCGGCAACGTCTTCGCCGGTCTCCAGGTGGCCCTCGCCCACATGCTGGCGGTGGACGACGTGGTGGTCGGGAGTCGCGGGTGATCGGCGAGGTGGCCCTGTACCTGGACCACACAGCCAGGTTGGGTGAGCTCCGCAGTGAGGCGCAGCGCATCTTGGAGGAGTCCTGGCGGTGGTCGTCCAGATGCGCGCGCCGGACGCGGCAAGCGCCTGGGACCTCCGTTGTGAACTGCGTGAGGGCCTGCTCGACTTCGTGCGCGACCAGCACCCGCAGTGGCTTCCGCGCACCCGCGGGGAATACCACCAGTAAGCTCACCGAGCCTCCCGGTCCCCTGCCGTGGATGCAGGGCGAGCACCACCGGGCGCTCGGGACCGCCGCGGGCCTGCTCGTCGTGGTACTTGCCGACCACGCTGGCAAAGGTGGCGGTCAGCTCCTCGGCGAGCGCCAGCAGCCACCGCGCGGAGAGCCGGTCCGGCGTCTGGGCCGGGTCCGGGCGTACGGCGGCGAGGGCGACCGGCGAGATCAGGTACGACGCGGCGGGCGGCGAGCATCGTCGCCGAGGCCGGCTCGGCGAGCGCGGCGAGCGGCCGGGCCCGCATCGGGTCCAGCGGCGCCTCGGCTGCCGCCGGGTCCTCGATAACTGCGATGTCGAACATGCCTGGCCGGTCAGCCCTGCATCGAGAGGCTGCCGGGCGGCGAGAGCCTCTCCGGCTCGCGTGCTCACGCGATGGCCTCCCTGCCGTCGCGCACCACGAACTCACCGGTGCCGGTGGTGCCGAACACCGGGGCGGAGCTGTTCAGATGAAGGGGTCCCGGGCAGGTTGCCCGGGACCCTCTCCGTGCTGTGTTCAGTTCAGAGTGTGAATGTCACGCGTCGAAGGACGTGCGGGAGCGGCGAAGGACGAGGCGTGCCGCTGTGCCGGCGACGACCATGGCGAGGCCGGTGCCGAAGAGCCACCACAGGCCGGACGCACTGCTACCGGTGACGGGCAGGGTCGGCCTTACCGTCGGGGGCGCCGGCGGCTCCGTCGGGTTGCTCGTCGGGGCTGCGGTGGGCTGGGCCGGGGACGGTGTGGGCTGCGTCGGTGACGCAGTCGGCGAGGGCTGCAGCGGGCGTTCGCAGCGGGCCTCGGCGAGAATGACGGTGCCGACAGGGATGTCCAGCAGCGGCCCGCCCACAACGGTACCGGTGAGCCTCAGAGCGGCCTGGACGGCGATGGCGGTGGCGCCGTCGGCGGTGGTCGTCTCCACGTTGGTCAGCGTGGCGTTGAGACTGGCGCCGGTCAGGCCGGCAACGGTGACCGCGGCGCTTCTCGTGACGCCGGGGGTGTTCGGGACCAGTTGGACCGCCTCGCCGAACAACTCCAGCCCGACGAAGGTGGTGTCCGCCGTCTGGGCGCCGACCTGGGGACAGTTCACCGCCGCCGTGATCGCGTCGGCGTTGATCACGGAAGTCCCGAGGATGCCAAGGGCGACGTTGGCGATCTGCGCGTTGGCGGAGGACGCCGTCTCGCCCCGGGTGGCGGTCACCTGCACGACGGTGCCGGAGGCCGTGACCCCCACGGCCCCGGGAATGGTGATCGCCAGCGCGGTGTCGCTGTCGGTGCCGCCGCCGGGCGGGGCGGTCGCGGTGCCGATGACGGCGTCCGCGGTGATCACCGGAGTACCGCCAACCGTGGCGGACAGGGCCACCACCACTCCTCGTGCGCTGGCGTCACCGGGCGCCGCGAGGGCTGGGGTTCCCGTGGACAGGGCCACCGCACCCACGGTCGCCGTCGCCATCGCTCCAGTAGCTATCAGTTGCTGGAAAAGTCTCACGCCGTCGCCTCTGATCAGTCAGTCCCTCTCGACCATCGAGAAGGCGGTTCTGAGGCTAATGCCCGATTGGGGAGGTTTAGACGGTAATGCGCAAATCCATGAATATGATCCTTGCTCTGATTTCGAAGTGCCCTGGACGGCAGGCTGTACGGCCACGGCAGGGCGACCTGCGTGATACTCACGCTGCCAACGGGATACTGAGGAGCCAGGTCGTGCAGGCAACCACGGTCGTCAACCTGAAGGGCCACCGCGATGACCCGGCGTACGCCGACGTGGTCTACGTCGGGCGCGCCATGTATCGCGGCGGCTGGCGTCTCCCAGGCTCCCGGTTGGCCAGCCCGTACCGCCCCGGCCCCGACGGCACGCGGGAGGAGGTGGTCGAGAAGTACCGCGGGTACCTGCTCGACCGCCCCGAACTCCTCGCCCTCCTCCCCGACCTGCGCGGGCGCAGACTGGGCTGCTGGTGCGTGCCGGAACGCTGTCACGCCGCGGCGACTACCACCGCTCGACGCACGCCCTTGGCTGAAGCCGCTTTTCCCTCATCCAGAGTAATAAGGTGCGTAGCGCGCGGACGGAACATTGCGCAGGTCCGCAGTGGGCCCCCGTCACCCCCGGCGACCGGCTACGGCGATGTGCCGGGCACACCGTCGGGGCCGGCTCAGGCCGCCACGGGCTGCCACTGGCACCACGTCGGGCGCGCCCAGCCGGGCGGCGTCCGCCGTCGCGTCGTCGGGCTGCTCGTGCGCGGCCCGCCTCGGCCCGGACCCGCGCCACGTAGTGCGCCACCTCCCGGTCGACCCGCTCGCCGTCCCAGCCGAGGACCGGCGCCATCAGGGTCGCCGCCGGTCGGGCGGCCACCAGGCCCCGGTCGAAGCTCTCGATCGAGATGTGGGTACGCCGGGTCAGCACGTCCTCCAGGTGCAGCGCCCCCTCGGCGGACACCGCGTAGACGACCTCTACCCG
This sequence comes from Micromonospora sp. ATA32, assembly GCA_016802835.1. Lineage (GTDB taxonomy): Bacteria > Actinomycetota > Actinomycetes > Mycobacteriales > Micromonosporaceae > Micromonospora. Next base: position 11,991 of record JAEVHO010000041.1, read on the forward strand.
CAGGTAGTCCTCGGCGCCGTCGAGCGGCTCGCCGAGCGTGGGGTCCTCCCCCAGCAGCGCCAGCACCTCGTCGACCGCGGCGCCGTAGCGCCGCAGCAGGTGCTCCACCCGCTCCACGTGCAGCCCGAACTGCTGCGCCAGCCGGCCGCGCTGGTTCCACCGGGCGACGTAGCCCTCCGCGCCGAGCAGCGGCACCCGGTCCGTGCACGAGGCGGGCACGCTGCCGCCGAGGCCGCGTACCGCCTCGTCGACCGCGTCGCGCGCCATCACCCGGTACGTCGTGTACTTGCCGCCGGCCACCACGACGAGTCCGGGCGCCGGGCTGACCACGCTGTGCTCCCGGGACAGCTTGGCGGTCGCGTCGGACTCCCCGGACAGCAGCGGGCGCAGGCCGGCGTACACGCCCTCGACGTCGTCGCGGGTCAGCGGGGTGGCCAGCACCGCGTTGACGTGCTCCAGCAGGTAGTCGATGTCCCGGCTGGTCGCCGCCGGATGCGCCTTGTCCAACTCCCAGTCGGTGTCGGTGGTGCCGATCAGCCAGTGCCGGCCCCACGGGATCACGAACAGCACGCTGGACTCGGTACGCAGGATCAGGCCCGTGCTGGACCGGATCCGGTCGCGCGGCACCATGAGGTGGATGCCCTTGGAGGCGCGCACCTGGAGCTGGCCCCGCTCGCCGACGAGGGCCTGGCTGTCGTCGGTCCACACCCCCGTGGCGTTGATGACCTGCCGGGCGCGCACCTCGAACACCTGGTCGGTCTCCAGGTCGTGCACCCGCGCGCCGGTGACCCGGCCGCCCTCGCGCAGGAAACCCACGACGCGGGCCCGCGACAGCGGGTGCGCCCCGTGCGCGGCGGCGGTGCGGACGAGATAGGTCACCAGCCGGGCGTCGTCGACCTGGGCGTCGTAGTACTGCAGGGCGCCGACCAGCGCCTCGGGCCGCAGCGACGGGCAGGCGCGCAGGGCACCGCGGCGGCTCAGGTGCCGGTGGGCCGGCACGCCCCGCGCGTTACGGCCGGACAGGCTCATCGTGTCGTAGAGCAGCACGCCGGCACCGGCGTACAGCCGCTCCCAGCCCCGGTGGCGCAGCGGGTAGAGGAACGGCACCGGGCGGACCAGGTGCGGGGCGAGCCGCTGCAGGAGCAGGCCCGCTCGCGCAGGGCCTCGCGGACCAGCCCGAAGTCGAGCATCTCCAGGTAGCGCAGGCCGCCGTGGACCAGCTTGCTGGACCGGCTCGACGTGCCGCTGGCCCAGTCGCGGGCCTCGATGAGCCCGACCGACAGGCCCCGGGTCACGGCGTCGAGAGCGCAGCCGGCGCCGGTGACGCCCCCGCCGATCACCAGGACGTCCAGTTCCTGGCCGCCGCCGAGGGTGGCCAGGGACCGCTCGCGGGCGGCCGGTGACAGTGTCGCGGAGTACATCCGTCTTCTCTCTCCTGTGGAGGGGTGGGGCGCCGGCGACGGGCGCCGGCCGCCCGGATCCTGCGGGGTGGAGCTGGGCGTCAGTGGACGTCGACCCAGTCGAGGGTGCGCTGGACCGCCTTCTTCCACCGGCCGTAGCCGTCTTCGCGCTGCTCCGGCGACCAGGTCGGCTGCCAGCGCCGGCTCTCGTTCCAGTTCTCGCGCAGCTCGTCGGTGTTCTTCCAGAACCCGACGGCGAGGCCGGCGGCGTACGCCGCGCCGAGGGCGGTGGTCTCGGCGACCACCGGCCGGCTGACCGGCACGCCGAGAATGTCCGCCTGCATCTGCATGCACAGGTCGTTGACGGTGACGCCGCCGTCGACCTTCAGGCATTCCAGGTGCACCCCGGAGTCCTGCTCCATGGCCTCCGCCACGTCGCGGCTCTGGTAGCAGATGGACTCGAGGGTGGCCCGGGCGATGTGGGCGTCGGTGTTGAACCGGGAGAGGCCGACGATCGCGCCGCGGGCGTCGGAGCGCCAGTACGGGGCGAACAGGCCGGAGAACGCGGGTACGAAGTACACCCCGCCGCTGTCCTCCACCTGGCGGGCCAGGATCTCGCTCTGGGCGGCGGTACTGATGATCTTGAGCTGGTCGCGCAGCCACTGCACGGCCGAGCCGGTGACCGCGATCGAGCCTTCGAGCGCGTACACCGGCGCGTCGTCGCCGAACTGGTAGCACACCGTGGTGAGCAGCCCGGCCTTCGACCGCACGATGTCCGTGCCCGTGTTGAGGAGCATGAAGTTGCCCGTGCCGTAGGTGTTCTTCGCCTCGCCCGGGGCGAAGCAGACCTGCCCGACCGTGGCGGCCTGCTGGTCGCCCAGGTCGCCGGTGATCCGGACCGGGCCGGTGAACGGGCCGTGCTGCTTGGTGCTGCCGTACGAGCGGGGGTCGGACGACGGCCGGATCTCCGGCAGCATGGCGCGGGGGATGTCGAAGAAGGACAGCAGTTCGTCGTCCCAGTCCAACGTCTCCAGGTTCATGAGCATCGTGCGGCTGGCGTTGGTGGGGTCGGTGACGTGCACCCCGCCCTCGGTGCCGCCGGTGAGGTTCCACAACAGCCAGGTGTCGGTGTTGCCGAAGACGGCCTCGCCGCGCTCGGCGGCCTCCCGGACCCCGTCGACGTTTTCGAGGATCCACTGGATCTTCCCGGCGGAGAAGTACGTCGCCGGCGGCAGGCCGGCCTTGCGCCGGATGACGTCGCCCTTGCCCTCGCGTTCCAGCGCCGAGGCGATGCGGTCGGTCCGGGTGTCCTGCCAGACGATGGCGTTGTAGTAGGGGCGGCCGGTCCGGCGGTTCCACACCACGGTGGTCTCGCGCTGGTTGGTGATGCCGAGCGCGGCCAGGTCGGGGGCGGTCAGGCCGCGAGCGTTCATCGCGGTCTGGATGACCGTCTGGGTCCGCTCCCAGATTTCGAGGGGGTTGTGCTCGACCCAGCCGGCCTGCGGCAGGATCTGCTGGTGTTCGAGCTGGTGGCGACCGACCTCGTTGCCTCCATGGTCGAAGATCATGAAGCGCGTGCTGGTGGTGCCCTGGTCTATCGCGCCGACGAAGTCAGCCATTCGGGGTGTCTCCTTCTGTGGTCCTGTGGGGATGGGGTCTGCGGATGTCAGACGCGGGCAGGCTCGGCCCGGGCCGCGACGGTCTCAGTGGTCAGGGTGCCGGGCTCGAGCTCATCCTCGCTCGGCAGGAATCGGCCGACAATCAGCTCGTAGAGGCCGGCGCCGATGACGCCACCCACGAGCGGCCCGACGATGGGCACCCAGAAGTACGGATATCCGCTGGTGTCCTGGAAGGCCGTCTCGTAACCGGTCAGGAACGAGGCGAGGCGGGGGCCGAAGTCGCGGGCGGGGTTGATGGCGTAGCCGGCGTTGGCGGCGAAGGCCATGCCGATGGCGACCACGATCAGGCCCACGATCAGCGGAGCCAGGTTGCCGGCGGGCAGCGAGTTGCGGGCGTCGGTGACCGCCAGGACGAGGAACAGCAGGATGGCCGTTCCGATGATCTGGTCGCGCAACGCGCCCCATTCGCTCACCCCCGCGCCGGGCAGGGTGGAGAAGACCCCCTGGCTCTTACTGGTCAGGCCCGGATCGAAGCGGGACAGCGCCTCGCTGTAGTTCCAGCGGATGATGAGGGCCGCGACGAACGCCCCGGCGGTCTGGGCCAGCGCGTACGGCAGCGCCTTGCGCCAGGAGAAGCCCTTGAAGACCGCCAGGGCGACGGTGACCGCGGGGTTGAGGTGGGCGCCGCTGATCCGGCCCGCCACGTACACGCCGAGCGTGACGCCGAGGCCCCAGGCCCATGCGATGCTGTCGAACTCGCCGGTTCCCGCCGCGGCCACCTGGGCGACCACGCCCACGCCGAACAGGATGAGGATCGCGGTGCCGGCGAACTCGGCGGCCAACTCGCCGAGGAGCCCGGGGTCTTTCAACCGCTGCGCCATCGTGCCTCCAGAGGTGGTGGTGGCGGCCCTCCCGGTCAGGGGGAACCGGAGGGTCGGTCGGTGACGCCGCGGTGTCATGACGTCACGTGCGGTGAACCGTAGGAAACCTTGCGGGCCGGGTCAACGAACCCCGGTCGACAATGTCGAACACTGTTGCGGCGGCCGGAACGCGATTAGCATTCCGCCCCATGCCGGGTCAGGTGCAGTCCATCGCACGGGCCGCGGCGATCCTCCGCCTGCTGGCCAGCAGCTCCGGCCGGCTCGGCATCGGGGAAATCGCCCGCTCCCTGGACCTGCCGAAGGGCACCGCGCACGGCATCGTCCGCACCCTGCAGGACGTCGGCTTCGTGGAGCAGGACAAGACCTCCGCCAAGTACCAGCTCGGGGCGGCCCTGCTGCACCTCGGCACCAGCTACCTCGACGTCAACGAACTGCGCTCACGCTCCATCAACTGGGCCGACCCGCTGGCCGCGCGCAGCGGCGAGGCCGTCCGCATCGGCACCCTGTTGGACGGCAAGGTGCTGGTGGTTCACCACGTCTTCCGGCCCGACGACACTCTGCAGACCCTCGACGTCGGGTCCCTGCTGCCCCCGCACGCCACCGCGCTCGGCAAGGTCCTGCTCGCCTACGACGTCGGCGCGGCGATCGCCGCCATGCAGGGCGAACCCGAGCCGTACACCCGGCGCACCCTGGTCGACGCCCGGGCCCTCACCCGGTCGCTGAGCAGGATCCGGGACAACGGCTGGAGCGAAGAGGTCGAGTAGATGACCCTGGGCGAGGCCGCCATCGCCGCGCCCATCCGCGGCTACGGCGGCCTCGTCGTGGGCGCGATCGGGCTCTCCGGCCCGGTCGACCGCGTCTGCGACGGCCAGGGACTCCCCCGCGCGACGCTCGTCGCGCACGTCCGCGACGCCGCCCGCGCGGTGTCCCGGGATCTCGGCGCCGCCCGCTGGTGATCCGTCCACCCTGCTCCGCCACCGCGCCAGAGAGGACGAGGAATGACTGACAGCTACGTCGTCTCCATCGACCAGGGCACCACCTCCACCCGCTGCATCGTGTTCGACCGCCGGGGGAACCTCGTGGCGGTGGCGCAGCGGGAGCACCAGCAGCACTTCCCCCGGCCCGGCTGGGTGGAACACGACGCGCTGGAGATCTGGCGCAACGTCGGCAAGGTGGTGCCGCGGGCACTCGCCCAGGCCGGCATCGTCCCGGGCCAAGTGGCGGCGATCGGCATCGCCAACCAGCGGGAGAGCACAGTGGTGTGGGACCGGCGCACCGGCGTACCGGTGGCGCCGGCGATCATCTGGCAGGACACCCGCACAGACGCGCTGGTGGAGACGCTGGCCCGGGCGCCCGGCGCGGAGGACGTCCGGCAGCGGTGCGGGCTGCCGCTGGCCACGTACTTTTCCGGCCCCAAGCTGCGCTGGCTGCTCGACCACACGCCGGGGCTGTACGAGCGGGCCGAGCGCGGCGAGGTGCTCTTCGGGACGATGGAGAGCTGGCTGATCTGGAACCTCACCGGCGGCCCGGACGGCGGTCTGCACCTGACCGACGTGACCAACGCCAGCCGGACCATGCTGATGGACCTGCGCACGCTCGGCTGGCACCCGGACTCGCTGGCCTTCTTCGGCATCCCGGCCGCCATGCTGCCCGAGATCCGCTCCTCGTCAGAGGTGTACGGCACCGCGGCCGCCGTCCTGCCCGGCGTGCGGATCGCCGCGGCGCTCGGCGACCAGCAGGCCGCCCTGTTCGGCCAGACCTGCTTCGCGCCCGGCGACGCCAAGTGCACCTACGGCACGGGCAGCTTTCTGCTGATCAACACCGGCGCGGAGCCGGTGCACTCCAGCCACGGGCTGCTCACCACCGTCGGCTACCAGATCGGCGGCGAGCCAGCGGTCTACGCCCTCGAAGGCTCCATCGCGATCACCGGGTCCCTGGTGCAGTGGTTCCGCGACCGGTTGGAGCTGATCAGCACCGCGCCGGAGATCGAGACCCTCGCCCGCACGGTGGACGACAACGGCGGCTGCTACATCGTGCCGGCCTTCTCCGGGTTGTTCGCGCCGCGCTGGCGCAGCGAGGCGCGCGGGGTCATCGTCGGACTCACCTCGTACATCACCAAGGCGCATCTGGCCCGCGCGGTGCTGGAGGCCACCGGCTGGCAGACCCGCGAGGTGGTCGAGGCGATGAACGCCGACTCCGGCCTGGCGCTGACGGCGCTGCGGGTGGATGGCGGGATGACCGCCAACAACCTGCTGATGCAGTTCGTCGCCGACGTGCTCGCGGTGCCCGTGGTACGCCCGATGGTCGCCGAGACGGTGTCCCTCGGCGCGGCGTACGCCGCCGGGCTGGCGGTCGGCTACTGGCCCGACCTGGAGGGGCTGCGCCGCAACTGGCACCTCGCCGCCCGCTGGGTGCCACAGATGGAGGACGCCGTCCGCGCCGAGGAACACGAGAACTGGCAGCGGGCGGTGGAGCGCACCTTCGGCTGGATCAGCCCGAGGCCCGGGCCGCCAACGAATGATCGGCGCCGCCGCGTCATCTGCTCGGGTGGAACGCGGACCGGGGCCGCCCCCTGAAGGAGTGGCCCCGGTGCTGGGAATCAGCCGACCTGGTTGGTCCAGTCAGTGCGGAGGATCAGTCGGTACGCGCTGATTCGTACAGGCGAGAGTGTCAGCCGCTCGTGGGCGAGTAGCCCACCGGTGTTCGGGTCGAAGATCAGCAGAGACTGCGCGTCGTGTGCGTGGCCGTCGGAAGGTGATGGCTACGCCTTCCGGCCGGCCCGGTCGGTCACCTCGCCCCGCCACATGAACCCGGGGGCGCCGCCAGGCGACGACGAACACCTCCTGGGCGAGTTCAGCCGACGCGTCCGCATCGCCCAGCCGACGCTGGCCGTACTTCGCGCGCCACGTCCGTGGCGGCGCCCGTCGTCATCCGGGGATCAGCGGCGGTTGTAGCGGTACATGGTCAGCGTGCCGAAGACCACCACGAACCCGGCGCTCCACAGCAGCATCCACATCGTGCTCGACGGGTCGGACGAACCCGACATCGCCGCGCGCACCGACGCCACCAGTTGCGTGACCGGGTTGACCTTGACGAACGCCTGAAGCCAGCCGGGCATCGTGCCCGGATCGACGAACACGTTGCTGAGGAACGTGAGCGGGAAGAGCACCATCATGCTGACGCCCATCACGGACTTTTCGCTGCGCAGGATCAGGCCGAAGAACGTCCAGACCCAGGAGAACGCGAACGAGAAGACCACCAGCAGGCCGATCCCGGCCAGCACGCCGAGCAGCCCGCCGCCGGGCCGGAACCCCAGCGCCAACCCGACGCCGAGGATGACCACGGCCGCCAGGATGTAGCGCAGCACGTCGCCGATGATCATGCCGACCAATGCGGCCGGCCGCCAGACCGGCAGCGTACGGAACCGGTCGAAGACACCCTTCTCGATGTCGGTGTTGAGGCCGACACCGGTGTACATCGTGATCATCACGACGCTGGTCACCATGATCCCTGGCAGGAAGAACTGCAGGTAGTCACGCGGACTGTCGGCGAGGGCGCCGCCGAACAGGTAGGTGAACATCAGCACCATGATGATCGGGAAGGCCGTCACGTCGAACAGCTGCTCCGGCACATGCTTGATCTTCAACATGGCGCGCCAGCCGAACGTGAGCGACGCCGACAGCGCACTCGGCCTGGGCGGTCGCGCGCCCGGCGCGAGAACGGTCCCCAGGGCCTCGGCGGACGGTACGTAGACGGACGGGGCGCGCCCGGTCCTGGTGGTGGCGGTGTCGCTCATCGGGCTGCCTCCAGCTGATCGTCCCGCTCGTCGGCAGTGACAGCGGGATGGTCGGTCAGGGCCAGGAAGACCTCGTCCAGGCTCGGCTGGCCGACGGAGAAGTCGTCGACGACGATGCCGGCGCTGGCCAGGTCGCCGAGCGCGCGGGCCGCCTGCTTGCTCGCGTCGAGGTCGGTGCCGTCTCCGCCGACCCGTGCCGTCAGAGCGACCGGATCAGCTTCGAGCTGCACCGGAACCCCGAGCGCCGCCTGGAGCACCTTCTCGGCCTCGGGCCGCTGCCCCGGGTCGCGCAGCCGCAGGTGAACGGTGCCGGAGCCGACCGACGACTTCAGCTCGCCCGGTGTGCCCTCCGCGATCACCCGGCCGTGGTCGACCACCGCGATCCGGCCGGCGAGCTGATCGGCCTCGTCCAGGTACTGGGTGGTCAGCAGGACCGTCGTGCCGTGCGCCACGACGGCCCGGATGATCTCCCACACCTGGTTGCGGCTGCGCGGGTCCAGCCCGGTCGTCGGCTCGTCCAGGAAGAGCAGGTCGGGGGTGTTCAGGATGCTCGCCGCGATGTCGATGCGCCGCCGCATGCCGCCCGAGTACTTCTTGACCTGGCGGTCGCCCGCCTCAGTCAGGCCGAACGCGGCGAGCAGCGCTTCCGCACGCTGGCGGGCGGCCGGCTTCTTCAGGCCCAGGAGGCGACCGAGCAGCACCAGGTTCTCCGTGCCGGTCAGATCCTCGTCCACCGAGGCGTACTGGCCGGTCAGGCTGACCCGGGCGCGAACGGCGTCGGCCTCGGAGACCACGTCGTGACCGAAGACCCGCGCCCGGCCGCCATCGGGACGCAGCAGCGTCGCCAGCACCCGTACCGCGGTGGTCTTGCCGGCACCGTTCGGGCCGAGCAGGCCGTAGACGGTGCCGGCGGGGACCTGGAGATCGATGCCGTTGAGCGCGCGGGTCTCCCCGAACGACCGGGTGATGGCGTCGGCCTCGATGGCCAGGCCGGTGGTGCGTCTACTCATGATCTCAACCTTCCTCTCACACATTCAGGAGATGCACGGCGGCGCCGACCGCCCGTCGCGCAGCGCAGGCCCCACCAGCAGACCTGGTCCAGCAGGACCCGGGTGTCCTGGCAACGAGCTGGTACGCGGCCCAGGAGCGTCGGCTCACCGCGGAGCAGGTCGACGCCGGCGATGTCGCGCACCGTCACGACATGCACCGCGGTGAAGACCGTGCGGAGCTGGTCGACCGCGTGCAGTCCGATTGAACGACAGCCGTACGACACAAAGCCGACCAGCTTGGCGTGCTGCTCCCCGGCATCCAGCCCGGTGTGCTGACCGCACTCCTGAACCGGCGACGGTCCGGACGCCGGCGGGCGAACCGTTTCGGCTTGGCGGCGTCCGTCAACGTGGTACGACAGCCAGGCGCGGAACAGCGACCGACTTTCCGAGGGGCGTGCCGATGGGGGTGGACGACGCTGCGGTGCTGCGCGATCCCACCAGCCCGCAGCACGTGACATTTCTCGAGCTGTTCTTCGACCTGGTCTTCGTGTTCGCGCTCGACCGCGTCGCCCAGGGCCTGATCGACACGCTGGACTGGTCCGATCTCCTGGAGACGATGGTGCTGCTGCCAGCCGTCTGGTGGATCTGGATGATGACGGTCTGGATGACCGACCGGCTCGATCCGGAACGCACCTCGACCCAGCTGACCGTCATCGGGATCATGCTGGGCACCCTCATCCTGGCATCCGCGGTGCCGGGCGCCTTTGGCCGCCGCGGCTGGTTCTTCGCTGGCATGTACGTCAGCGTTCAGCTGGGCCGCACTCTGTACCTGCTGGCCGTCCTGCACCGCCACAGGCTGCGCCGACGGACCCTACGTACGCTGTTCTGGTTCGTCGTGTCGGCCGTGCCGTGGCTGCTCGGCGCCGCCAGCAGCGGGCCGCTGCGGCTGGCGCTGTGGGCGCTCGCCATCACCATCGACTACGTCGCGGCCCGGCTCGACTTCCCCACACCGGGAGCCGGCCGATCCCCGATCTCAGAGTGGGGGCTCGCCGCGGCACACATGTCCGAGCGGTATCGACAGATCGTCATCATCGCCCTCGGCGGCACCATCATCGTCGCCGGAACCACCTTCGGGGCGAGCGATTTCAAACTCGACAGTGTCGCCGCGCTGGTGGTCTCCTTCGCCGTCACCGGTCTGCTCTGGCGTATCTACATCTATCGGGCGGGTGAACTGATGTACGAGGCGCTCACTCGATCGGCGAATCCCGAACACCTGGGCCGTTCCACCGCGTACACCCATCTCCTCATCGCCGCAGCCGCCATCGCCGTCAGCGTCGCCGACCGGCTCGTCATCGCCCAGCCGCTGGCACGCCCGCACCCGTCATGGACCGCGGCGATCATGGCCGGGCCGGTGCTGTTCCTGCTCGGCCGGGCCCGCTTGGAGTACACCGTGTTCAGCCGGGTCTCGTACTCGCGACGGATCGGGCTCGCCGTGCTGGTGGCCAGCATTCCCGCGATGATCGCCGTACCGCCGCTGGCGGTCGCCGGAACGATGGTGGCGATCCTGTACATCGATCGATGCTCAGACGTACATGGCCGGGCCGGTGCTGTTCCTGCTCGGCCGGGCCGCTTGGAGTACACCGTGTTCAGCCGGGTCTCGTACTCGCGACGGATCGGGCTCGCCGTGCTGGTGGCCAGCATTCCCGCGATGATCGCCGTACCGCC
>JAEVHO010000042.1 GCA_016802835.1 Micromonospora sp. ATA32
CAGCCAGACGCCTCGCTCCACCGCCGCCGCGGTGGCTTGGCGATGTCCACCTCGTGGTCCAGCTGCACCACTCCGATCGCGCCGAGCACCCGGACGTCGGCCACGCCGGGCGTGCCCCGCAGCGGCTCCAGGCCGGCCCGCAGCCCCGCGCCCCAGCCTGGCCACCTCCGCGGCCCAGTCGCCGGCCCGCAGCAGCCCGATGGAGGCGTTCGCCACCGCGCAGGCCAACGGATTGCCCATGAAGGTCGGTCCGTGCGCCAGCACGCCGTCGGCGGAGATCCCCCGGGCCACCTCCGGCGTACAGAGCGCCGCGGCCAGGGTCAGGTAGCCGCCGGTCAGCGCCTTGCCGACGCAGAGCACGTCGGGGGTCACGCCGGCGTGCTCTGCGGCGAACATCGTCCCGGTCCGGCCGAAGCCGGTGGCGATCTCGTCGAAGATCAGCAGCACCCCGTGCGCCCGGGTCACCTCGCGCAGCACCCGCAGGTAGTCGGGGTGGTGGAAGCGCATCCCTCCCGCGCCCTGGACCACCGGCTCCACGATCACCGCGGCCAGCTCGTCGGCGTGCCGTTCGACCGCCTCGACCAGCGCGGCCACGTACGCCGGGTCGGGCGGGGCGTCGAAACCGGCCGGCGGCACCGGGGCGAAGACCTGCCGGGGCAGCACGTCGCCCCAGAGGTGGTGCATCCCGCCGTCCGGGTCGCAGACGCTCATCGGGTGGAAGGTGTCGCCGTGGTAACCGCCGCGCCAGGTGGCCAGCCGGCGCCGCTGCGGCCGGCCGGTGGCCCGCTGGTACTGCAGGCACATCTTGATGGCCACCTCGACGCTGACCGAACCGGAGTCGCAGAGGAAGACGTGTTCGAGGCCGTCCGGGGTGAGCTCGACGAGGGTCTCGGCCAGCCGGACCGCCGGGGCATGGGTGAGCCCGCCGAACATCACGTGGCTCATCCGGCCGAGCTGGTCGGTGACCGCCGCGTCGAGCACCGGGTGCCGGTAGCCGTGGATCGCCGCCCACCAGGACGACATGCCGTCGACCAGTTCCCGGCCGTCGGCCAGCCGCAGCCGTACCCCGTGCGCGCTTTCCACCACGTACGGCGGCGTGCCCGGCGGCAGCGCCGCGTACGGATGCCACACATGCGCCCGGTCTGCCGCCAGGATCTCCTCCGGCGTCACGCGCCCACCTTCCTCGTCGATCTGGGGCGAATCAGTGTCAAAGGATCTGTGTCCACCTCATACGCCCTAGCTCGACGACGTGGGGGTCGCGAGGGCGGTGGTGGGCGCAGGGGCGGCCAGGAGGCCACGGCGGGCGATCGACCGGACCAGGGCGGGGCCCCGGTAGATGAAGCCCGTGTAGAGCTGGACCAGGCTCGCGCCGGCGTCGAACATCCGGGCGGCGTCGTCCGGGTCGAGGATGCCGCCGACCCCGATCACCGGCAGCCGGCCACCGGTCTCGCGGTGCACGAAGCCGACCACCTCGCGCGCGCGGCCGGTGAGGGGACGGCCGGAGAGCCCACCCGCCTCCGTGCCGCGCTCCTGGTCGGCCGGGGCGAGACCGTCGCGGGCCAGGGTGGTGTTGGTCGCGATCACGCCGGCCGCGCCGCGGGCCAGGCAGACCTCCAGCAGTTCGGCGATGGCCTGCTCGGTGAGGTCCGGGGCGATCTTCACCAGCACCGGCTTCTCCCCCACCAGCGCCGCGAGCAGGGCGTCCAGGTGGGCCCTGTCCTGCAACGCGCGCAGCCCAGGGGTGTTCGGCGAGGAGACGTTGACCGCGAAGTAGTCGCCGTGCTGGCGCAGCGCGCGGTACGAGGCGAGGTAGTCGCCGACCGCGTCGTCGAGCGCGGTCACCTTGGACTTGCCGAGCGAGATCCCCAGCGGTACGCCGATCGGGCGGGGCAGCGCCGCCAGCCGGGCGGCGAGGCCCTCGGCGCCGGCGTTGTTGAAGCCCATCCGGTTGACCACGGCCTCGCTGTCGGGCAGCCGGAACAGGCGCGGCCGGGGGTTGCCCGGCTGCGGGTGCGCGGTCACCGTGCCGACCTCGACGAAGCCGAAGCCCAGCGCCGGCCAGGCGGGGAGCGCCGCCCCGTCCTTGTCCATCCCGGCGGCCAGCCCGACCGGATTCGGGAACTCCACCCCGAACACCGTCCGCGGCGCCCGCACGGCATACCGCGCCCGCAGCGCCGCCAGCGCCACCGGGCGCCGCGAGATCGCCGACAGCCGCCGCACGTCCACTCGTGCGCCGCCTCCGCGTCCCCACCCCCGATCCGGAACAGCCGCGGCCGTACCACCTTCTCGAAGATCACCACGCACGCTCCCGTGCGCTCCGCCGCCTGCCCGCCCCGTGGATCAGGCAGGTGGCGTCCGAAGAGGACCAGGATCTCCTGGTCGACGCCGAGGGGACGGTCGGCCGCCAGGCGCAGGGGGCGGTCACCGGGCGGCCCGCAGGGTGGCGTGGAGTTCCTGGAGGGGGCGGACCTGCATGTCGCCGCGCATGCGGGCCTCGATGCCCATGACCGCTGCGGCGGCACCGGGAACGGTGGTGATGCAGGGAATGTCCGCCGTGACCGCCGCGCTGCGGATCTCGTAGCCGTCCGAGCGGGCACTCGCGCCGGAGCCCTGCGGCGTGTTGATCACCAGGGCCACGTCGCCGCCGAGGATCAGCGACACCGCGTCGTCGTCCGCGCCGGCCTCGTAGTGCTTGCGGATCTGCTCGCAGGCGATGCCGTGCCGGCGCAGCACCTCGGCGGTGCCGGTGGTGGCGACGATCTCGAAGCCCAGGTCGGCCAGGCGCTTCACCGGGAAGATCATGCCGCGCTTGTCCCGGTTGGCCACCGATACGAAGATCTTGCCGGCGGTCGGCAGCGACCCGTACGCGGCCGACTGCGACTTGGCGAAGGCGTGCCCGAAGCTGGTGTCGATGCCCATCACCTCGCCGGTCGACTTCATCTCCGGCCCGAGCAGCGAGTCGATCCCCTTGCCCGCCCGGGTACGGAACCGCTTGAACGGCAGCACCGCCTCCTTCACCGCGATCGGAGCGTCCGGCGGCATCGAGCCACCGTCCCCGGTGGCCGGCAGCAGCCCCTCGGCGCGCAGTTCGGCGATGGTCGCGCCGAGCGCGATCCGGGCCGCCGCCTTCGCCAACGGCACCGCGGTCGCCTTGGAGACGAAGGGGACGGTCCGGGACGCCCGGGGGTTCGCCTCCAGCACGTAGAGCATGTCGTCCTTGAGCGCGTACTGGACGTTGAGCAGCCCACGTACGCCCACCCCGCGCGCGATCGCCTCGGTGTACCGGCGGACCTGCGCGACGTGCGAGCCGGCCAGGGTGATCGGCGGCAGCGCGCAGGACGAGTCGCCGGAGTGGATGCCGGCCTCCTCGATGTGCTCCATCACGCCGCCCAGGTAGACCTCACCGTCGGCGTCGCAGAGCGCGTCCACGTCGATCTCGATGGCGTCGTCGAGGAACCGGTCGACCAGCACCGGGTGATCCGGGGAGATGTCGGTGGCCCGCCCGATGTAGTCGCGCAGCGTCGGGTCGTCGTAGACGATCTCCATGCCCCGCCCGCCGAGCACGTACGACGGCCGGACCAGTACGGGGTAGCCGATCTCGTCGGCGATCGCCTTCGCCTCGTCGTACGAGGTGGCCATGCCGTGCGCCGGCGCGCGCAGCCCGGCCCGGGCCAGCAGCGCGCCGAACGCGCCCCGCTCCTCGGCGAGGTGGATCGACTCCGGCGACGTCCCGACCACCGGTACCCCGGCGTTCTTGAGGCGCTGGGCCAGCCCGAGCGGCGTCTGCCCGCCGAGCTGCACGATCACCCCGACCACGCCCGGCCCGCCGGCCGCCCGGCCGGAGGTGTCCTCGGCGTGCCAGACCTCGAGGACGTCCTCGAAGGTCAGCGGCTCGAAGTAGAGCCGGTCGGCGGTGTCGTAGTCGGTGGAGACGGTCTCCGGGTTGCAGTTGACCATCACGGTCTCGTAGCCGGCGCCCTCGGCGCCGGAACCGGTCGCACCGGCGGGGCCGATGGGCGCGCTCCGCAGCGCCTGCACCGCGTGCACGCAGGAGTAGTCGAACTCGATGCCCTGGCCGATCCGGTTCGGCCCGGACCCGAGGATCAGCACCTTCGGCCGGTCCGAGGGGGCGACCTCGGTCTCCTGGTCGTACGTGGAGTAGTGGTAGGGCGTGGTGGCGGCGAACTCGGCCGCGCAGGTGTCCACGGTCTTGTAGACCGGGCGGATCCCCAGCCGGTGCCGCAGGGTGCGTACGCCGTCCTCGGCGGCCAGCTCCGGGCGGAGCGCGGCGAGCTGCCGGTCGGAGAGGCCGGCGCGCTTGGCCCGGCGCAGCAGCTCCGCGTCGAGCACCGGCGCGTCGAGGACCTCGGCGCGCAGCTCGACCAGCGCGGCGATCTGGTCCAGGAACCACGGGTCGATCCCGCCGGACGCGGCGGCGACCTCGGCGATCGACGCGCCGAGCCGCAGCGCCCGCTCGGCGGTGTAGAGCCGGCCGTCGTGCGGCACCCGCAGCGCGGCGAGGCTGTTCTCCTTCGTCGCGCGGCCGGGTCGGGCTGGGTCCAGAAGCCGGCGGCCTTCGTCTCCATCGAGCGCATCGCCTTGTTGAGCGCCTCGGTGAAGTTGCGCCCGAGGCTCATCGCCTCGCCGACCGACTTCATCGTGGTGGTCAGCTCCGGGTCCGCGCCGGGGAACTTCTCGAAGGCGAACCGCGGGATCTTCACCACCACGTAGTCCAGGGTCGGCTCGAACGCCGCCGGGGTCTTCAGGGTGATGTCGTTGGGGATCTCGTCCAGGGTGTAGCCGATGGCCAGCTTGGCGGCGATCTTGGCGATCGGGAAGCCGGTCGCCTTGGACGCCAGCGCCGACGAGCGGGACACCCGGGGGTTCATCTCGATCACGACGATCCGGCCGTCGGCCGGGTTGACCGCGAACTGGATGTTGCAGCCGCCGGTGTCCACCCCGACCTCGCGGAGCACGGCGATGCCGAGGTCGCGCAGGCGCTGGTATTCCCGGTCGGTCAGCGTCATGGCCGGTGCGACGGTCACGCTGTCGCCGGTGTGCACGCCCATCGGGTCGATGTTCTCGATCGAGCAGACCACCACCACGTTGTCGTGCCGGTCGCGCATCAGCTCGAGCTCGTACTCCTTCCAGCCGAGCACGCTCTCCTCGATGAGCACCTCGTGCGTCGGGCTGGCCGCGAGGCCGGCCCCGCCGATCCGGGTTAGGTCCTCGGGGGTGTGCGCCATCCCGGAGCCGAGGCCGCCCATGGTGAACGAGGGCCGGATGACCACCGGCAGGCCCAGCTCGGCGGCGGTGGCCTCGACCTCGGCCATCGAGTGGCAGACCCGGGACCGGGGCACCAGGCCGGTCGGGTTGTCCAGACCCAGGCGTACGCCGGCCTTGGCCACGATGTCCTTGAACAGCTGCCGGTCCTCGCCCCGGTTGATCGCCTCGATGTTCGCGCCGATCAGCTCCACGCCGTACTTGTCCAGCACGCCCGCCTCGTGCAGGGCGACCGCGGTGTTCAGCGCGGTCTGCCCGCCGAGGGTGGGCAGCAGGGCGTCCGGCCGCTCCCTGGCGATGACCAGCTCGACGAACTCCGGCGTGATCGGCTCGACGTAGGTGGCGTCGGCGTACTCCGGGTCGGTCATGATCGTCGCCGGGTTGGAGTTGACCAGGCTGACCCGGATCCCCTCGCTGCGCAGCACCCGGCAGGCCTGGGTCCCCGAGTAGTCGAACTCGCAGGCCTGGCCGATCACGATCGGCCCGGAGCCGATCACCAGGATGTGCTTGAGATCGGTCCGCTTAGGCATTCTTGCCGCCTTCACTGTGGTTCCGGTCGAGGCCACGGACCTCGATCAGCTCGGCGAAACGGTCGAAGAGGTAGTCCGCGTCATGCGGGCCGGCCGCCGCCTCCGGGTGGTACTGCACGGTGAACGCGGGCACGTCCTTCGCCCGCAGCCCCTCGACCACGTTGTCATTGAGGCAGACGTGACTGACCTCGACCGCGCCGAAGTCGGTCTCGATCACCCGGTCGGGAACCACGGTGTCGGGCCTGCGGCCCGACGACCCCGGCACGGCGCTCTGCTCCCCTTCGCGGCCCGGCCAGGCGACCGCGAAGCCGTGGTTGTGGCTGGTCACCTCGACCTTGCCGGTGGCCCGGTCGAGCACCGGCTGGTTGATCCCCCGGTGGCCGTATCCCAGCTTGTAGGTGCCGAAGCCGAGCGCCCGGCCGAGGATCTGGCTGCCGAAGCAGATGCCGAACAGCGGCACCTGCCGGCGCAGCACCTCCTGCGCGAGCGCGACCGGCGCGGCGGCGGTGGCCGGGTCGCCCGGGCCGGGCGAGAAGAAGACCGCGTCGGCGCCGGTGGCCAGCAGGTCCTCGATCGTCGACGAGGCGGGCAGCACGTGGGTGGTGACCCCGCGCGCGGCCAGCCGGCGCGGCACGTTGCGCTTGATGCCCAGGTCGAGGGCGGCCACCGTGAACCGGTGCTCGCCCTGCGCCTGCACCACGTACGGCTTCGGGGTGCTCACCTCGGCGGAGAGGTTCGCGCCGACCATCTGCGGGGACTGGCGGACCCGGGCCAGCAGGGCGCGCGGGTCGTCGTCGATGCTGGAGATGCCGACCCGCATCGCGCCGCGCTCGCGCAGGTGCCGGGTCAACGCCCGGGTGTCCACCCCGCTGATGCCGACCACGCACTCGGCGGCGAGCCGGTCCTCCAGCCCGCCGGTGGCCCGCCAGTTGGAGCCGATCCGGGCCGGGTCGCGGACGACATAGCCGGCTACCCAGATCCGGCCCGACTCGTCGTCCTCGCCGTTGACGCCGGTGTTGCCGATGTGCGGCGCGGTCTGCACCACCACCTGCCGGTGGTAGGAGGGATCGGTCAGGGTCTCCTGGTAGCCGGTCATGCCGGTGTTGAAGACCGCCTCGCCGAAGGTCTCCCCGACGCTGCCGTACGCCTCGCCCAGGAACGTACGCCCGTCCTCCAGGACGAGGATCGCGGGACGCCTGCGACTCACTGTTCTTGCCTTTCGTTCGCGACTGCGGGGCTCCGCTTCGCTGCACTCCTCGCGCTCACCGGTTCTTGCCTTTCGTTCGCGACTGCGGGGCTCCGCTTCGCTGCACTCCTCGCGCTCACCGAACAGCCTTTCCGTCGAGGACCGTCGGCTCGCCGCGCAGGAAGGTCGCCACGATGCGACCGGGCAGCGTCATGCGGGCGTACGGGGTGTTGCGGCTGCGGCTGGCCAGCTCCGCCGGGTCGATGGTCCGCCGGGCGGCCGGGTCGACCAGGGTCAGGCTGGCCGGTACGCCGGGCGCCGGGTCGTGGCCGTGCTCGCTCAGGCCGGCGATCCGGGCCGGGGCGCGGGACATCCGCTCGGCGATCAGGTCCCACTGCGGCCCGAGCACGTCGAGGGCGATGGAGAGCGCGGTCTCCAGGCCGAGCATCCCCGGCCGGGCGTACGCCCACTCGCACTCCTTGTCCTCCACGGCGTGCGGCGCGTGGTCGGTGGCGACGATGTCGATCACCCCGTCGACCAGCGCGGCCCGCAGCGCGGCGATGTCGGCGGCGGTGCGCAGCGGCGGGTTGACCTTGTACACCGGGTCGTAGCTCGCTGCTGGGCTCCAGTTGTTCGCGAGTGCGGGGCTCGCAGGCTCACTCCTCCCGCTCACGACCTCGTCGGTGAGCAGCAGGTGGTGCGGGGTGACCTCGGCGGTGACCCGTACCCCACGGTTCCTGGCCTGACGCAGCACCTCGACGCTGCCGGCGGTGGAGACGTGGCAGACGTGCAGCCGGCTGCCCACGTGCTCGGCCAGCAGCACGTCCCGGGCGATGATCGCCTCCTCGGCGACCGCCGGCCAACCGGTCAGCCCGAGCCGGGTGGAGACCTCGCCCTCGTGCATCTGGGCGCCCTCGGTCAGCCGGGGCTCCTCGGCGTGCTGGGCGATCACCCCGTCGAACGCCTTGACGTACTCCAGCGCCCGACGCATCAGCTTCGGGTCGGCCACGCAGCGCCCGTCGTCGGAGAAGATCCGCACCCGGGCGGCGGAGTCGGCCATCGCGCCCAGCTCGGCGAGCTGCTCGCCGGCCAGGCCGACGGTGACCGCGCCGATCGGCTGCACGTCGACCAGCCCGGCCTCCCGGCCCAGCCGCCAGACCTGCTCGACCACGCCCGCGGTGTCGGCGACCGGCGAGGTGTTGGCCATCGCGCAGACCGCGGTGTAGCCGCCGAGCGCCGCCCGCCCGGGGAGCCGACTCGACCGTCTCGGCGTCCTCCCGGCCCGGCTCACGCAGGTGGGTGTGCAGGTCGACCAGGCCGGGCAGCGCGACCAGCCCGGTGCCGTCGATGACGGTCGCGTCCGGCGCGGTCAGCCCGGCGCCGGTCTCGGCGACGACGCCGTCGCGGATCAGCAGGTCGGTCGGCGCGGCGCCGACGACGCTGACGTTGGTGATCAGGTACGAGGTCACAGGTTGTTCCCCCCGAGCAGCAGGTAGAGGACGGCCATCCGCACGGAGACCCCGTTGGCGACCTGTTCGACGATGGTGGAGCGGGGCGAGTCGGCGACCTCGGGCGTGATCTCCATGCCCCGGTTCATCGGGCCGGGGTGCATGACGATCGCGTGCTCCGGCAGCCGGCGCATGCGCGGGCCGTCCAGGCCGTAGCGGCGGGCGTACTCGCGGGCGGAGGGGAAGTAGGAGTCGTTCATCCGCTCCCGCTGCACCCGGAGCATCATCACCACGTCGACGCCGCCGAGGATCGCGTCGAGGTCGTAGGAGACGTCGGTGCCGGGCGCGAGCGCCTGCCCGATGTGCACCGGAATGAGGGTGGGCGGCCCGATCAGGGTGACCTTGGCGCCGAGGGTGGAGAGCAGCAGCACGTTCGAGCGGGCGACCCGGGAGTGCAGCACGTCCCCGACCACCGCGACATGCAGGCCGGCCAGCCGCCCCAGCCGGGAACGCATCGTGTACGCGTCGAGCAGCGCCTGGGTGGGGTGTTCGTGGGTGCCGTCGCCGGCGTTGACCACCGACCCGTCCACCCAGTTCGCCAGCCGGTGCGGGGCGCCGGAGGCGGGGTGCCGGACGACCACCGCGTCGGCGCCCATCGCCTGGAGGGTGAGCGCGGTGTCCTTCAGGCTCTCGCCCTTGGTCACGCTGGAGCCCTTGGCGGAAAAGTTGATCACGTCGGCGCTGAGCCGCTTGGCGGCCGCCTCGAAGGAGATCCGGGTCCGGGTGGAGTCCTCGTAGAAGAGGTTCACCACGGTCCGGCCGCGCAGGGCGGGCAGCTTCTTGACCTCGCGGCCGGCGACGGTGGCCATCTCGGCGGCGGTGTCGAGGATCTGGGTGGCGGTGTCGGCGTCCAGGTCGGCGCCGGAGAGCAGGTGCCTGATCATGAGCCTTGCCGCCTTTCGTTCGCGACTGCGGGGCTCCGCTTCGCTGCACTCCTCGCGCTCACTGCGTCCCCCCGAAGAGCTTGACCTCGTCGGCGCCGTCGGTCTCGGCGAGCGTGACCTTGACGCTCTCGGCGAGCGACGTCGGGATGTTCTTGCCGACGTAGTCGGCCCGGATCGGCAGCTCGCGGTGGCCCCGGTCGACCAGGACGGCGAGCTGGACGCAGGCGGGGCGGCCGACGTCGCTCAACGCGTCGAGGGCGGCCCGCACGGTCGGCCGGAGAAGAGCACGTCGTCGACGAGGATGACCCGCTTGCCGTCGATGCCGCCAGGTGGCAGCTGGGTCGGGCCGACCGCGCGGGTGGCCTGCCGGCGCAGGTCGTCGCGGTAGAGGGTGATGTCGAGCACGCCGACCGGTACGGCCACGTCCTCGAAGGTGCTGATCCGGGCGGCGAGCCGCTTCGCGAGCGGGGCGCCCCGGGTGGGGATGCCGAGCAGCACGGTGTCGGCGGCGCCCTGGGTCTTCTCGAGGATCTGGTGGGCGATCCGGTCGACCACCCGCGAGACGTCGGCGGCGGCGAGGATCACCTTCACCGAGGGTTGTCGCGGCGGCGACGACTGGGTAGCCGATGGGTAGGCCACGGCGGACCTCCTTCCCCGCCTCACAGGACGGGTCGTTAAAGGACGTCGGATGTCCGGTGCGGGGCCGCGCGCGGCCCGGACCGGGGCTTCACGCCACGTTACCAGCGGTCACCGGGCCTGCCGCCGCCGCCCACTGACCTGCGGATCAGGGTGTCGAAATGGGGATAACTTCCCCCGTGCTCCCCAACGGTAATGTCACGACCACTTGACCAGGTGTCGCAATCCCCGTACCGTCACGCTCCGTAGCGATAGCTGGGAGAACCCCGAGCAGCACTGGGAGTGTCCGAATGCCCTCTGAATACGCCAAGTCGCTGGGCGCCCGCCTGCGCTCCATCCGCCAGCAGCAGGGCCTGTCCCTGCAGGGTGTGGAGGAGAAGTCGAACGGGCGGTGGAAGGCCGTGGTGGTCGGCTCGTACGAGCGCGGTGACCGCGCCGTCACGGTGTCCCGCCTGGCCGAGTTGGCCGACTTCTACCGCGTTCCCGTCTCGGAGCTGCTGCCCGACGGCAGCGGGGTCCGCCACGAGCCCACCAGCAAGATCGTCCTGGACCTGGAGCGGCTCTACGACGAGGCCTCCGAGGACCTCGCGTACGTCGCCCGGTACGCCCGCGCCATCCAGCAGCAGCGTGGTGACTACAACGGCCGCGTGCTCTCGATCCGCGCCGACGACCTGCGCGCCCTGGCGATCGTGTACGACGCCTCGCCGTCCGGCCTGATCGAGCGCCTCACCGAGCACGCTGTGCTGGTCGCCGACCCGCGGGCGTTCTTCGCCTCCTGATCCACCGCTGTCGCACCGAGGGGCCCGTGCCATCCGGCACGGGCCCCTCGTCGTCGTTCGTGAGGTCAGATGCGGCGCGTCGTCCGCTCAGCGGGTGGCGTACTCCGCGATCCGACCGAGCACCCCGTTGAGGAAGCGCGGCGAGTCGTCGGTCGACATCTGCCGGGCCAGCTCCACGGCCTCGCTGATCGCCACGGCGTCGTCGATCTCGTCGAGGTAGAGCAGCTCGTAGACCGCGATCCGGGCGAGGTTGCGGTCCACCACGGGCATCCGGTCCAGCGTCCAGCCCTCGGCGTAGCTGGCGATCAGTTCGTCGATCCGGTCCAGGTGCGCGGCGACGCCCTCGACCAGGCTGACCGCGTACCCGAGGTGCTCCGGGTGGGGCTTCTCGATCCGCTCGAGGTAGCCGGCGAGCACCTCCACCGGAGGCCGGTCCCGCAGGTCGGCCTCGTAGAGCACGTCCAGCGCCCGCTTGCGCGCCTTGCGGCGCGCCGGCATCTGCTGTTTGGGGCCCTCAGCCATCAGGAGCGGCCGAGGTAACGGCCGTCGCGGGTGTCGACCTTGATCTTCTCGCCGGTGGTGATGAAGAGCGGCACCTGCACCGTCGCGCCGGTCTCGACGGTGGCCGGCTTGTTGCCGCCGGTCGACCGGTCGCCCTGCAGGCCCGGCTCGGTGTAGGTGACCTCCAGCACGACGCTGGTGGGCAGCTCGATGTAGAGCGGGACACCCTCGTGGGTGGCGACGGTCGCCTCGGCCTCGGGGAGGAGGTAGTTCGCCGCCTCGCCGACGGTCCCGCCGGGGACGGTGATCTGGTCGAAGGTCTCCAGATCCATGAAGACGTAGTCCTCGCCGTCGGCGTACAGGTACTGCATGGTGCGCTTGTCGACGGTCGCGGTCTCAACCTTGGTGCCCGCATTGAAGGTCTTGTCGACGACCTTGCCGGACAGCACGTTCTTCAGCGTGGTGCGGACGAACGCACCCCCCTTACCGGGCTTGACGTGCTGGAACTCGATGACGGCCCAGAGCTCCCCGTCGAGGTTGAGTACCAGGCCGTTCTTGAGGTCGTTGGTGGATGCCATTTCCTGCCTTGATCATCAATTGGCGGACAGACCTGGCAAGTCTACTAGTTGCGTCGAATCGGCGGCTCCTGGTCGCCCAGCGGCCGTCAGGAGGGCCAACCACCGGCCGTCGGATCAGTCGGCCGTCTCCGCCTGGGCGGCGAGGTGGCGCAGGGCGAGCCGGTAGCCGTCGACGCCCAGCCCGCAGATCACCCCGGTCGCCACCGCGGAGACCACCGAGTGGTGCCGGAACTCCTCCCGGGCGTGGATGTTGGAGATGTGCACCTCGATCAGCGGCCCGCGCAGCATCGCGCAGGCGTCCCGGACCGCGATCGAGTAGTGCGACCAGGCCGCCGGATTGAGCACGACCGCCGCGCCCTCGTCGGCCGCGGCGTGCAGCCAGCCGAGCAGCTCGTGTTCCGCGTCGGTCTGCCGGACGGTCACATCCAGGCCGAGCTCCGCGCCGGTGTCGACGCAGAGCGCGACCAGGTCGGCGTAGCTGGTCACCCCGTACACGTCGACCTGGCGGGTGCCCAACCGGCCGAGATTGGGGCCGTTCAGCACGTACACCTTCACCGGCCGATCTCCCGGTAGGCGGCGTGCAGCAGGTCGTCGTCGGGGCCCTCGAGGATCGCCGGCCGCGCCAGCCCGTCCAGCACCACGAACCGTAGCTGGCTGCCCCGGGCCTTCTTGTCCACCCGCATCGCGGCGAGCAGCCGTGGCCAGGCGTCCGCCGGGTAGCTGGTCGGCAGCCCGAGCGCGGCCAGCGTGCTGCGGTGCCGCTCGGCGGTCGCCGCGTCCAGCCGCCCGGCCAGCCGGGCGAGCGCGCCTGCGTACACCAGGCCGACCGCGACGGCGTGCCCGTGCCGCCAGCGGTAGTTCTCCACCTTCTCGATCGCGTGCGCCAGGGTGTGGCCGTAGTTCAGCACCTCGCGGACGCCCGACTCGCGCAGATCGCCGGAGACCACGTCGGCCTTGACCCGGATCGCCCGCTCGATCAGCTCACGGGCCACCGGCCCCGGTGGTGTCGATGGCCGCCGCCGGATCCCGCTCGACCAGGTCGAGGATCACCGGGTCGGCGATGAACCCGCACTTGACCACCTCGGCCATCCCGGCGGCCCGGTCGGCCGGCGGGAGGCTGTCGAGGGTGGCCAGGTCGCAGAGCACGCCGACCGGCGGATGGAAGGCGCCGACCAGGTTCTTGCCGGCCGCGGTGTTGATCCCGGTCTTGCCGCCCACGGCGGCGTCGACCATGCCGAGCAGCGAGGTCGCCACCGGCACCCAGCGCACCCCGCGCAGCCAGCAGGCCGCGACGAAGCCGGCCAGGTCGGTGACTGCGCCGCCGCCCACTCCCACCACCGCGTCGGTACGGGTGAAGCCGGCCTCGCCCAGCTGGTCCCAGCAGGCCGCGGCGACGTCCAGCTGCTTGCCCGCCTCGGCGTCCGGCACCTCGATCAGCAGCGGCTCGACGCCGGCCGCCCGCAGCCGGGCGCCGAGCGTGTCGGCCAACCCCTTGAGCGGGGGTGCGTGCAACACCGCCACCCGGGTCGCGCCGGGCAGCAGTCGCGGCGGCGGATCGAGCAGGTCACGTCCCACCAGCACGTCGTACGGCCGCTCGCCGCCGACCGGGATCCGGGTCACCTCGTCCATTGCCGGCAGCCTAGTCCAGGCCCGAGCTAACGCTTGAGCAGCGGCAGGATCTCCGCGGCAATGTCCTCCGGCGTGCGCCCGTCGGTGACCACGGTGGCGGTGGCGACCTCGGTGTAGAGCGGGCGGCGCTGGTCCATCAGGTGCTTCAGCGTCGCCCTCGGGTTGATCGCCAGCAGCGGCCGGCCGGCCCCCAGGCCGATCCGCTTCACCGCGTCGGGCAGCTGGACCGAGAGGTGCACCACGGTGTGGCCGATCAGGGCGGCGCGGCTGTCCTCGGCGAGCACCGCACCGCCACCGAGGGCGAGCACCCCGGCGCAGGAGGCCAGGGCGGCCGCCACCGCCGCCCGTTCGAGGGTGCGGAAGTGCGCCTCCCCCTCGTCGATGAAGATCTCCGGGATCGGTTTGCCGGCCAACCGCTCGATGTCCAGGTCGGTGTCGCGGAACTCGACGCCCAGCTCGGCGGCGAGCAGCCGACCGACGGTCGTCTTGCCCGACCCGGGGGCACCCACCAGCACGCAGACCGGGGCCATCAGCGGATCACCAGCGCGTCGAGGTAGCCGGCGAGGTTGCGGCGGATCTCCGCCACCGAGTCGCCGCCGAACTTCTCGGTGGCCGCCTCGGCCAGTACCAGGGCGACCATCGCCTCGGCGACGACCGCCGCGGCGGGCACCGCGCAGACGTCCGAGCGCTGGTTGATCGCGGTGGCCGGCTCGCCGGTGGTGACGTCCACCGTCGCCAGCGCCCGGTTCAGCGACGAGATCGGCTTCATCGCGGCGCGTACCCGAAGGGGTTCGCCGGTGGTGATGCCGCCCTCCAGCCCGCCGGCCCGGTCGGTCACCCGGCGCACGCCGGTGGCCGTCGGCATGATCTCGTCGTGCGCCTCCGAGCCCCGGGAGCGGGCCTGTTGCCAGCCGTCCCCGATCTCCACGCCCTTGATCGCCTGGATGGACATCAGCGCGGTGGCCAGCCGGCCGTCGAGCTTGCGGTCCCACTGCACGTGGCTGCCCAGGCCCGGCGGCACCCCGTACGCCAGCACCTCGACCACGCCGCCGAGCGTGTCGGCCGCCTTCTTCGCGGCGTCGACCTCGGCGACCATCCGGGCGCTGGCCTCCGGGTCGAGGCAGCGCAGCGGGTCGGCGTCGATCCGCTCGGCATCCTCCGGCACCGGGCGCACACCCGGCTTCACGGCCACCGGGCCCAGCTCCACGACGTGCGACACGATCTCGATGCCGAACGCCTGCTTGACCAGGGCCTTGGCGACGGCGCCGACGGCGACCCGGGCGGCCGTCTCACGGGCGCTGGCCCGCTCCAGGATCGGACGGGCGTCGGTGTGGCCGTACTTCTGCATCCCGGCCAGGTCGGCGTGGCCGGGCCGGGGGCGGGTGAGTGGCGCGTTGCGGGCCTGACGGGCCAGCTCGTCCGGGTCGACCGGGTCGGCGGCCATCACCGTCTGCCACTTCGGCCACTCGGAGTTGCCGACCCGGATGGCGACCGGGCTGCCGATGGTGACGCCGTGCCGCAGGCCGCCGATGATCTCGACCTCGTCCTGCTCGAACGACATCCGGGCGCCACGGCCGTAACCGAGCCTGCGCCGGGCCAGCTCGGCGGCGATCTCGCCGGTGGTCACCTCGACCCCGGCGGGTACGCCTTCCAACAGCGCGACGAGGGCGGGTCCGTGCGATTCACCTGCAGTCAGCCAGCGCAACACAGCGGTCAGTCTGTCACGCCCGGTGGCCGCTGCGACGCTGCGCCCACCGCGTCCCGTCCAGCGGACGCGACCGTCCGGCCGCGATCGACTCCCCGCAGGCGTCAGCCGCGCGCGGCCGACAACGCTGCCCGCATCGCGTCGACCGGCGCGGGGACGCCGGTGAACTGTTCGAACTGGCCGATCGCCTGGGCGAGCAGCAGGTCGAGACCGGAGACCACTGGGCAGCCGGCCGCCTGCGCGGCGGCGGCCAGCGGCGTCGGCCACGGATCGTAGAGCGCGTCGAAGTACACCGCCCCGGGCCGCCAGCGCACCTCGCCGGCCAGCGGGTCGGCGACACCCTTGGGAACGGTGGAGATCACCACGTCGGCGTGGACATGGGCGCTGGCCTCGTCCCAGGCCGCACCGACCAGCGGCACGGCGACATCGCGCGCTACCGCACTCAGCTCGTCGATCGCCGTGGGACGGCGGGCCACCACGGTCACCGACGTCGCGTCCAGTCGCGCGGCGGCGGCGAGCGCGGCCCGGGCCGTGCCCCCCGCGCCGAGCACGGTCATCGTCGCGCCGGGCGTCACCCCGGCGGCGGTCAGCACGTCGACCATGCCGGCGACGTCGGTGTTGTCCGCGTACCAGGTGCCGTCCGGGCGGCGTACCAGCGTGTTGGCGGCGCGGACGGCGGCGGCGACCGGCGAGGCCTCGGCGGCCACCGCGAGCGCCGCCTCCTTGCCCGGCATGGTCACCGACAGGCCGGCCCACTCCGGGCCGAGGCCGGCGACCAGCGCCGGCAGCTCCGACGCCGCGCCCTCGATCCGGGTGTACGACCACCCGGTCAGCCCCGCCGCCGCGTAGCCGGCGTTGTGGATCAGCGGCGAGAGGGAGTGCGCGATCGGCTTCCCGACCACCGCGGCCCGCCGTGGCCCGACCATCAGATGATGCCGGCCTGCCGGGCCTTGGCCTCGTTGCGCTGCTGCTCCGCGTAGGTCTCCGCGAAGGCCGAGTGTCCCTGCTTGTCGACGGCGACGAAGTAGAGCCACTTGCCGGTTGGCGGGTCCATCGACCCTTCCAGCGCCTGCTTGCCGGGGTTGTCGATCGGAGTGGGCGGCAGACCCTTCAGCTTGCGGTTGTAGGGGTTCTTCGGGTCGTCCAGCTCGGACGCGGTCATCTGCGCGGAGGTCTTGGTCTTCTGACCGGTGAGTTCCAGGTAGTAGTTGACCGTGACGTCCATCTCCAGGCAGTTACAGGGGAACTCGCCGTAGACCCGGTTGTAGGCGACCCGGGCGACCTTGCCGAGGTCGTCCTTGTTGCCCGCCTCGGCCTGGGCCAACGACGCCACGATCAGCGCCTCGTACGGGCTGATGCCGCCCCGCTCGGCGGGCACCCGATCGGCGAACTTCATCTGGTCGGTGACACCGAGGAAGTTGCCGACCATGTCCTTGAGGATGCTCTCGGCGGTCGCCTTCGGGGCGATCTCGTAGGTGTCCGGATAGAGGAAGCCCTCGATCGACGGCGCGACCTTCTTGTTGTCCGAGCGCTTGAACCAGAAGTCCGGGACGCCGAGCGCCTCGGGGTTCTTGGCGGCCGCCTCGAACTCCTTGACCGGGATCTTGGTCTTCTCGGAGAGCAGCTTGTACGTCTGCTTGGCGGTGCGGCCCTCGGGAATGGTCACCTGGTTGGTGACCTTGTTCTTCAGGTCGAGCAGCATGGTGAGCGCGTTCGCCGCGCTCATCTGCTTGCGCACCTTGTAGAGGCCGGGCTGGATGTTCTTGCTGCGGGAGTTCGCCTCGGCCGCCTCGATGAACGCCTTGGTGCTCTTGACCACCCCGGCGTTGTAGAGCGCGTCGCCCATGTCGGCGATCAGGGCACCCTGTTTGATCTCGACCAGCGCCTCGCCGGTCCCGGTGCCGTCGTAGTCTGGCGTGACGAAACGGGCCTGGATCCGGTCGAAGCCATAGAAGGCGCCGCCCCCGATCCCGCCAAGCAGGATCAGGGCCATGAGCAGGGCGAAGACGGTCTTTCCGCGACCGTTTGACTTGCCCCTGCCGGTGCGCTTGCGCCTTTCGACGAAGCCACGCCGGTGCCGGCCCTTCTCCCCCTTCTCCTGCTCGTCGAACCCGAGGTCCAGATCGTCGATCATTACGTCCGCCTCCGCTGCGCGTCCAGCCAGCTCTGCAGAATCTCGACCGCGGCGGCCTGGTCAACCACCGCGCGTTGGCGCTTTCCCCGGACGCCACGCTCCGCCAGCCTACGAGAAGCCACGACCGTCGACATCCTCTCGTCGGTAAGCGTCACCGTAACCGGCGCTATTATCTGGGCCAAACGGTCGGCGTACGCCATCACATGGATGGCCGCCGGACCGTGTTTGCCCGCCAGGTTGACCGGAAGGCCGACGACCACCTCGACGGCCTCGTGCTCGGCCACCAGTTGGCTGATCTCTGCGAGGTCGCTCGGCACCGCGTCCGGGGCCGCGGTGAGGTCCCGGGCCAGGGTGACCAGCGGGGTGGCCAGCACCCCGTGCGGGTCGGACCGAGCCACCCCCACCCGCACCGAGCCCACGTCCACCCCCAACCGAACGCCCCGCGCCACCGCGCTCACGACCGCCCTCCGACGGCGCCAGATATGGATCTAGGGCACCTCGTCGTGGAATGAGATCCACCAGCGACGATATGCCCTAGATCAAACAAGAAGGCCGTCACGCGTCGGCGATCGCCTTCTCGACCGTGAGCAGCAGCTTGGGCGCTTCCTCCGCCGGCAGGCCACCACCCTGGGCGACGTCCGGGCTGCCACCGCCCCGGCCGGAGAAGGCCGCCTTGACCAGGTCGTTGGCGGCGAGGCCGCGCCCCCGGGCGGCCGCGTTCACGGCCACCACCAGCGACGCCTTGCCGTTCGACCGGGCCGCCACGGCGACCACCGCCGGCCGCGCCGGGTCGATCTTGCCGCGGATCTCCTGGGCGAGGGTACGCACGTCGTTGCCGGCCGCGCCCTCCGGCGCCTCGGTGCCGACGTACGCGACGCCGCCGACATCCTTCGCCTGCCCGGCGAGCGCCGCGGCGCCGCCGAGCACCAACTGGGCGCGGAGCTTCTCCAGCTCCTTCTCCGCGTCCCGCAGCTGGGTCACGGTCTGCTCGACCCGGTCGGCCACCTGGTCACCCGGCACCCGGAACAGCTCGGCGAGCCGGGACACCAGCAGGTGCTCCCGGGCGAGGAAGCCGAACGCGTCCATGCCGACGAGCGCCTCGATCCGGCGTACGCCGGAGCCGACCGACGCCTCGGAGAGGATCTTGACCAGGCCGAGCTGGGCCGAACGCGCGACGTGCGTGCCGCCGCACAGCTCACGGGCGTAGTCGCCGACCTCGACGACCCGGACCCGCTCGCCGTACTTCTCCCCGAAGAGCGCCATCGCGCCGATCCGACGGGCCTCCTCCTGGCTGGTGATGAACGCGTGGACCTCCAGGTCGGCGAGGAGCACCTCGTTGACCTGCTGCTCCACGTCGTGCAGCACGCTCGGCGCCACCCCGGTCGGGGTGTTGAAGTCGAACCGCAGCCGACCCGGCGCGTTCAACGAACCGGCCTGGGTCGCCGACTCACCGAGGAAATTGCGCATGGTCTGGTGCACCAGGTGCGTCGCGGTGTGCGACCGGGAGATCGCCCGCCGCCGGGTCACGTCGATCTCCGCGTACCCGGTCTCGCCGGCGTGCACCTCGCCGCGCAGCACCCGGGCCCGGTGCACGATCAGCCCCGGCACCGGCTGCTGCACGTCGAAGACCTCGACCTGACCGCCGCCGACCGTGATCAGACCCTGGTCGGGCTGCTGCCCGCCGCCCTCTGCGTAGAACGGGGTGGTGTCCAGCACCAGCTCGACGGTGTCGCCCTCGACCGCCGCGCCCACCTCGGCGCCACCGCTGAGCACGGCACGGACCCGCGACTCCCGGTTGAGCTCGGTGTAGCCGGTGAACTCGACCGGGCCGCCGGAGTCCCGCACCGACCGGTACGCCGACACGTCGGTGTGCCCGGTCTTGCGCGCCTGCGCGTCGGCCCTCGCCTTGGCCTTCTGGTCGGCCATCAGCCGGCGGAAGCCCTCGGCGTCGACCTGGAGCCCCTGCTCCGCCGCGATCTCCAGGGTGAGGTCGATCGGGAAGCCGTACGTGTCGTGCAGCTGGAACGCCCGGTCACCGGAGAGCGCCGGCTTGCCCGCCGACTTGGTCTCCGCGATCGCCGTGTCCAGGATCGTCGTACCGGACCGCAGCGTCGCCAGGAAGGCGTCCTCCTCCGCGTACGCGTACTGCGAGATCCGGTCGAACTCGGCCGCCAGCTCCGGGTACGACGGGGACATGCAGTCCCGGGCCACCGGCAGCAGCTCGGGCAGCGCCCGGTCCTGGTAGCCGAGCAGCCGGACCGCGCGGATCGCCCGGCGCATGATCCGGCGCAACACGTAGCCCCGGCCCTCGTTCGACGGGGTGACCCCGTCGCCGATCAGCATCAGCGCGGTCCGCACATGGTCGGCGATCACCCGCAGGCGTACGTCGTCCGGGTGCGACTCGCTCGCCACGTGCCCGGAGTGCGCGCCGTACCGCTTGCCGGTCAGTTCGGCCGCCCGGGTCAGGATCGGCCGGACCTCGTCGATCTCGTAGAGGTTGTCGACCCCCTGCAGGATCGAGGCCATCCGCTCCAGGCCCATGCCGGTGTCGATGTTCTTGGCCGGCAGCTCCCCGAGGATCGGGAAGTCCTCCTTGCCGGTGCCGGGCCCCCGCTCGTACTGCATGAAGACGAGGTTCCAGAACTCCATGTAGCGGTCCTCGTCAACCTCCGGACCACCCTCGCGGCCGTACTCGGGGCCACGGTCGTAGAACAGCTCCGAGCACGGGCCGCACGGGCCCGGGATCCCCATCGACCAGTAGTTGTCCTTCTTGCCCCGGCGGACGATCCGCTCGACGGGTACGCCGACCGAGCGCCAGATCTGGAACGCCTCGTCGTCGTCGAGGTAGACGGTCGGCCAGACCCGCTCCGGGTCCAGCCCGAAGCCGCCCGCTTCGACGGACCTGGTGACCAGGTCCCAGGCGAGCGGAATCGCCCCGTCCTTGAAGTAGTCACCGAAGGAGAAGTTGCCGTTCATCTGGAAGAACGTGCCGTGCCGGCTGGTCTTGCCGACCTCGTCGATGTCCGGCGTCCGGATGCACTTCTGCACGCTGACGGCGCGCCGGAACGGAGGAGTCTGCTGGCCCAGGAAGTAGGGGACGAACTGCACCATGCCGGCGTTGACGAACAGCAGGTTCGGGTCGCTGATGGCGGGCAGCGGAGCGGACGGCACCACGGCATGGCCGTTCGCCTCGAAGTGGGCGAGATACCGCCGCTTGATGTCCGCCGTCTTCATCGCTGGTGCTCCTCCGGAAAGATCTCTCGGTCGCCGATGCGCGGGTCCTCCCGCAGCTCGGCGAACTGGTCGTCGAACGCCTCGCCGCGGGCGAACGCCGCGTGGATCTCCTGCTCGCGCTCGGCCATCCCGATCCGGACGTCCTCCACGAAGCTACGCAGCGAGCCGACCAGGCCGCCAGCGGATTCCGACAGGTTGCTCGCGATCCCGGCGGGCGTGTACGCCTGCGCGGTGCGGGTCGCCTTGCGCACCACCACCACGCCCACGGCCAGCCCGATGCCCAGCCAGAACAGTCGCCTCATGCCCTCATCCTCCCGGCTCGACAGGCGTCGATCAGTGGTTGCCGCGCTTGGCGGCGCGACGCTGCTGCTTGATCGTGTCGCGCACCTCGCGCTCGGTGTCCGCGTGCCGGCGGGCCGCGGCGGCCCGGCGTACGCCGAAACCGAAGGCGGCCACCTTGACCAGCGGGTTCGCCGCGGCGGCAGAGACGACGGTGGCCAGGTTCGCCACGTTGGCCGTGACGTTCTGCGCGTGGCTCGTCATCGTGTCGACCTTGGCGAGCTGGAGGTTGACACCGTCCAGCGACGTCTGCACCTGCTCCAGGGCGGTGTTGACGTTCCGCACGGTGGTGTTCACGTCGCCGAGCAGCGGGGCGGTGCGGTCGTTGAGGTCGTTGATCATCCGGGTCGTCGCGTCCACGGTGTGCCGCAGCCGCAGGATCGGCACCGCCAGCACGAGCACCAGCATCAGGAACGCGCCGGCCGCGATCAGCGCAGCGATCTGTCCACCATCCACGCATGTCCTCCTCAAGCAGAGTTCCGAGGCCCGACGCCCCGGAACGCGCGACCGACCTACCCACACCGGCGGCCGGCGACCCACCCTGCTGTCAGCGCGGGCGGGCGGGTCCGCCAGCCCCAGACCCTACCGTCCGTGATGGAAACCGGCTCATGACGGTGAGCGTGTCAACTCGCCGAGCGGATCGTCGGTGAGTGTCGGGAACGGATCCTCACCGGTCAGTGACGGATCCGTGCTCGGCTGTGGTCGGGTCCGCTCGTCGTCGATCGCGTTACGCACCTTCACCGACACCAACGATCCGGCGCACTTGCCCGCTGCGGGCGACGGGTCGGGCGACGGCGGGATCGCCGGTTCGCCGTTCACCGGCGGCGGGACGCAGGTCGGCTCGCGTACCCACAGGTCGAGGGTCAGTTCGTCGCGTCGCCAGCAGGTGTAGCGGCCCGGCGTCTGCTTCGGCTGCTCCGGGCAGCGGGTCACCTTCCACGACTGCCAGCCGTCCTCGGACAGGGCCCGTTCGTACACGCCGGCCGTCTCCTGCGGCGACCGTTCGGACTCCACGGTGCGCTCGCGCAGCCGGCAGTCCAGCAGGCACCAACGGCTGCCGCTGACGTCGTCGACGGTCTTCACCGCCGCCCAGCTCGGCACGTTGAGCGCGTCGAGGGAATCGAAGACCGGGTCCCGGCTGAGCGTATGGATGCCGAAGTAGAGCGGGACCGCGCCCAGCAGCACCAGGCTGACCACCGCGAGGACGGCCATCCGCAGCCGTCGCCGCTCCCGCATCTGCCGCCGCAGCTCCGACCGGGCGCCGCTCAGCCCACCAGGACCGACGTTCGTCGCGTCGTCCGGCTCGTCCTGCCCGTCGGGCCGACGCAGGGGCGGACCGCCGGTTGGCTCCGTCGCGGGACCGGGGCGGGCGCCGGAGGTCTCGACGCCCGGCACGGTGACGGCCGCCCGGGCGA
>JAEVHO010000043.1 GCA_016802835.1 Micromonospora sp. ATA32
GAGGCCGACCCCGGCCGGCGAACTGGCGGCGGCCCGGCAACTCGCCGACGACGCCGACCGGTACGGGCAGCAGGCCGCGGCGATCGGGCAGCGGCCCGTGCTGCTGCCGACCTGGTCACCGCTGGCCCGGGCGCTGGCCGTCTACAGCGCCTGCGCGCTGGCCGGCGCGTTGCTGATGCTGGTCCTGGTGGTCGCCTCCGGCATCGGCCTGGTCAGCGGCGTCACCCTCGGCGCGTGGATCTGCGCCGGGCTGCCGGTGGTGTCGTTCGTCGCCGGCTACCTGGTGCTCGGTCGGTGGGGGAAGCCGCTGCTGTCGACCGCCGGGGCGCCCCGGTTCGTCCCGCTCGGCTTCGTGATCTGCGTCGTGCTCGTGCCGGTCGCCTACTGCGCCTACCTGGTCCTGGTCCGTGCCCTCCGCTGACCACTGACCCGCTCCGGCCATTGGCCGATTCCGGTCGCCGCCCTCGCCGCCGCCGGCATGCTCGCCATCGCCGACATGGTCGCGGTAGTGGGCCAGCCGGGCCCGCGCGCCTCGCTGTTCGTCGCACGGTCCGGGTCGCCCGCAGCTCCGGCAGATCCCGGTGTACGCGTCGGTGTCGTGCTCGCCGATCGTTCGGCGGGCGTCGGCGACCCGCTCCGCCGCGTACGCCCGGTAGGCGGTGGCGTTCATCCCGCCGGCCCGTCGTCGGGGGTCGTTGGCGGCATGCTGATCGGTTGGCGCGGCGTGGTCATCGGCATGGCGCGGCTTGGTCACGGGTTGGACTCGGCGTGGGCGTGCTTGACCAGGAGGGCGAAGCGGACGTCTGTGCAGGGGTAGTCCTCGCCGCAGTCGCAGAGCCAGCGGGTGACCCGGCGCGGCGGATGGGCGAAGAGAGTGTCGTCGGCGTCCTCCACGTCCTGCGCGGACACGAAAATGGACCGGTCTGGTTGGTCGTTCGGGCTGGTCGCTGTGTCGTCGGGCCGGTCGTCCAAGGCGGTCTCCCGTCGGGTCGGTCTCCCTGCTGTGCTGCTCCGGAGTGGCTGTTCCGCTCCGGCGTGGGCCGCGTGCGGGCAGGCCCCGGCCACGCCCGGCCGACCGAGGGGGATTCGGCCAGCCGGGCGCTCTGTGCGGTGGGGAAAGACCAACTCCAGGGTTGCTGACCAGGGAGCCGGTCAGCTCCCAACCTAGGATAACAAGCTATCGCAGTCAAGCTATCACTTGCGATAACAAGATGAAGAGTGGTCGAATGGCGGTGCTGACCAGGGAGTACCGCTATGCCACCTAGCCCCAAGTGGGTTGAGCTTGCCGAGCACATCCGCACGCAGATTGCCTCGGGCGAGTTGTCGCCCGGAGCGAAGCTGCCCTCGACCTCGCAGCTCTGTGAGATCCACAGCGTGTCCGCGATCGTCGTTCGAAACGCGATGCTCACGCTGAAGGCCGAGGGCCTCGTCGTCGGTGTACCCGGCGTCGGTGTGTTCGTGGCCGAGCGCTGAATCGCCTCGCCCTGTCGGGCTTCTCGGGGGACCTTTGAATCAAACGGCACCCTCAGGGAGCGTTTCCTACCAGGATCTGTCGGTGCGAGCCTCGGTGGTGAGCGGCCGACTGTCATCGGGTGGTCGCGGTGGGTGCGCTGATCTCGTACGCTCCCTTGTGGTCGGCGCCGGTGCGGTGGCGCGCCGATCGACGCGGAGCGACCTGGGGGAGGGCGCGTGAGTGCAGCGCAGATGATCGCGAGGCTGGCGGCGGCGTCGCAGAGGCTCGACGAGGCGAAGGCCAAGACCGCCGCCGCGGCGCAGGACGCGGCCGAGGCGCGGGCGCTGGTCGCCGGCGCGCTGGAGGGCGTCGCGGCCGGCCCGCTGATCGGCGTGATCGACGCCTACCGGCAGGCGTTGGCGCAGGCCGCCCAGGGTGGCGAGCCCGCCAAGCAGCACATCCAGGAGACGATCGCCAAGGTCCAGGCCCTGGGAAACTGACCACGGGTGCTGGCGTCCCAAACGAGCAGCCATCAGTAAGGCTCTGGCCAGCCGCACCAACGAACGATGTCCGGCGAGTCCAGCGGAGGCGAGTGTCGGGTCTCAGAACGTCCGTGACAGGTTGGTCTCGGGACGTGGGTGACACGGTTGGCTAGACGATCTTTCGTCCCGGGTAAATGATCTACCGGTGCGGACGGGGGCTGGACCTTCCCCCTGGGGCAGGGCCGAGGATCGTCGGTGCCGGCCACCGCCGGCATGAGCCGGCGGAGGGATAGGGATGCCACAGCGGACGACGGCAGCCAGAACCGGCAGCGGCGTCGGCACTGGCAGCACCGCCGACAGCGGAACCGGCGCCGGGGGACGGAGGCTGGGCGCGTACCTGATGGACCGGCGCCCGCTGGCGATCCCCGCGTACCGGCGGCTGTGGATCGCGTCGGTGATCGCTGCGGTGTGCGGTTCGTTCAGCGGACTGGCCGTTCCCACACAGCTGTTCACGCTGACCGGCTCGTCCGCGGCGGTGGGGGTCTCGGCGGCGGTGTCGCTGGTCTCGCTGGTGGTCTCGGCGTTGTGGGGCGGCACCCTCGCTGACGCCATGGACCGGCGTCGGCTGCTACTGGCCGCCGACGGCTGCCTAGCGCTGACGTACGCGGGGCTGTGGGCGCAGGCGGCGCTGGACCTGCGATCGGTACCGGTGCTGATGGCACTGGTCGCCTGCCAGGGCCTCAGCTACGGAGCGATCATGGCGGCGATGGGCGCGGCCGTGCCCCGGTTGGTGCCGGCCGACCTGCTGGCCGCCGCGAACGGATTGAGCTCGCTGGTCCGGTACACCGGGTCGATCGTGGGTCCGCTGCTGGCCGGGGTACTGATCCCGGTGGTGGGGCTGGGTACGTTGTACCTGTTGGACACGCTGGCGCTGCTGGTCGTCGCGTGGTCGGTGTTCCGGCTGCCGCCGCTCCCGCCGCAACCACCCGTGCCGGCACCGCCTCCCGGGACGCCTTCATCGCCGGGTGCGAGCGCGGCGGGCCGGCGGCCCATGCTCGGCCAGTTGCTGGACGGTTTCAGGTACCTGTTCTCGCGGCGGCTGCTGGTGGCGCTGATCGGGGTGGACCTTGCCGCGATGGTGTTCGGGGCGCCGTGGGCGCTCTACCCGGAGCTGGCTCAGCGGGAATTCGGTGGCGTGGCCGGGGGTGGGTTCCAGCTTGGCGTGCTCTACGCCAGCTACCCGGCGGGCGTGTTCGCGGTCGCCCTGGTGTCGGGCGTGTTCACCCGGGCCCGGCGGCACGGTGTGCTGATGGCGTCCGCTGCTGCCGCATGGGGGGTAATGGTCGTGCTGCTGGGGCTGGC
The DNA here is from genome assembly GCA_016802835.1 of Micromonospora sp. ATA32. GTDB lineage: Bacteria > Actinomycetota > Actinomycetes > Mycobacteriales > Micromonosporaceae > Micromonospora. The sequence goes on from JAEVHO010000043.1 coordinate 3,298, forward strand.
GCCCGACCTGTGGCTCGCCGCCGCCGCTCTGCTGGCCGGCGGGGGCGCGAACTTCGTGCTAAGTACGTTCCGCAGGGCGATCAGCCAGGCGAACACCGACGACGCGCTGCGCGGCCGGATCGAAGGCTCGATGATCGTCGTCACGATGGGTGGCCCGCAGACGGCTAATGTCGTGCACGGCGTCGCCGGCCCGGCATGGGGAGCACGCTGGGCAATCTCGGTGGGCGGGGTGCTGACCGTCGTCGCCGTCGCAGGCATCATCCTGGCCGTGCCGCAGCTGTGGCGGTACGACGCGCCGCAGCGGCCCGAGCACGCGGCGCGGTGACGCTGCTCCACCACATCAACTCCACAAACACTCGGCGGAGTGTCACGCAGGTCCTGATACCGATGTGTCACGCAGGTCCCGAGACCGGACACCGGACACCGGGCTGCCGGCGATGCCGGACTGCCGGCGATGTCGGGCTCCACATGATGCGTTACGGATTGAGGTCAGATGATCCGTGACAACCTCGCGCCTGGTCCTTCACTCACAGGTCGAGCGCAGAGCTGCTCGTCTACGTCGACGCGCAGGCGGCCATGTTCAAGATCCGTGCCTTCGGTGACGAACTCGCCAAGGATCTCGTCCGTCGCACCGGCGTCAAGCCGCAGAAGCCCGACTTCTTCCACCGGGTTCATGCCCTCTACGCCGACGGCACCCTCGTGCCGGACACCTATCACGCGTTCGACCGGCTGCCAGACCAGGGCAACAAGGCCGTACATGACCACCTGGGTGAGGTGCGGGCGGCGCTGGACATGCTGCGTACCTGCTTCGAGCTGGGCGTCTGGTCCCACCGCCCGCTGACCGGCGACCGGACCCCGATCGGGTTCGTGCCGCCGACCCCGCCCGCCCGACAGGTCCCGCAGAGCTTGGCCGACGGGCTCCAGGCCGAGATCCAGCGCTACAAGGACGAGCTGGCACAGACGCTCCTGCTGGCGGGCAAGCCGTCACTGGCCCAGGCTCAGGCGGACGCAACCGTCGCCGCCGACCGCGCCGTGCGCGACGCCGACGCCCGCCGGGACCAGGCCGTCGCGCTGGTGGCGAGCCTGGAAACTGCAGCCCAGGCGGCGCGGGCCACGCTCGACAGCGAGGGGACGGGGAAGGTTTCGGCCGCGCGGCGGGAGGACTTCATCGCCCGCGCCCGGCGCGCCTCGCACGAGCCACTCAACGAGATGCAGACCCGGGTCGAGATCGACCGCCAACTGGGGGCCGCCGGGTGGGTGGTCCAGGACGAGAGCCAGATCAACCCGTTCGCGGGAACAGGCGTGGCCGTCCGCGAGGTCACCCTGGCGACCGGCCGCGCCGACTACCTGCTCTACGTCGACCAGCGGCTGGTCGGCGTGATCGAGGCCAAGCGCGGAGGGACAGGGCCGCGCCGCGTAGCGGCGCAGCTCGACCGCTACCTCAACGGGCTCACCACCGAACAGAAGCTCACCGCCTGGCACCGGGACGACCCGCTGCCCTTCGGCTACGTCGCCACCGGCACCGAGACCGCCTTCGTCAACCGGCTCGAACCTTTCCCGCGTACCCGTGAGGTCTTCGCCATCCACCGGCCGGAGACGCTCGCCCGGTGGATGCGGGAGGCCGATACTGCGCTGTTACCGGTCCAGGACCCGCTGCGCTTCGCCGGCCACCTGGGGGGAGGTGACCGGCGCCCACACGGCGAAGAGCTCACGGAAGTACGCGCCGTGCATGTCAGCCACCGAAGGATCCTGCTCGATGACGTCGAGTTCGTTGACGATGCTGAGGTCGACAAAGGGTTGGACCTGAACGGGGCCCAGCGTCCTGAACTCCTTGGTGAAGCGGTCGAAGACCTGGTTGGTCATCGCCAGGTCCCGCCAGCTGCGCTTGCGGTCGCAGGCGCCGTAGAGGTAGACCAGCGCCTCGGCGTCCTCGCCGACAAGATCGCGCAAGGCGGCCCGGTTGGTCCAGTCGAGCAGGGTGAGGTCGAAGCCGTCCGTGCCGTAGACGGCGTGAGTAAGGCCGGCCAGTTGCGTGGCCCCGTCAGAACCCAGCGCGGCGAGGCGCTCCTGCACTCGGCACAGATGCGCGTAGAGCGTGCCACCGGGGTGGCCGATCGCCTCGGCGCCACGTTGGCGCAGCCATCTCCGGGGCACCAGCATCAATGCTCATGGTTCTGACCCTAGGCAACCCAGCCTCGGCCGACCGCCCGGAGCTTTGCCTGGTTCGTCACAAGAGCCTGCTACTCGGCGGCCTACGATCTCGGGGAAACGCCCATCGGCTTGGAACACAGAACGTCGGGCAGGGGCAGATATCCGAGTGCCTGCCAGAACCTCAGTGCCCTGGTGTTGTCCGGCATGACCAGAAGGTGCGCCCGTAGACACCCCAACGCGGTCAACCGTTCGTCATAGTCGCGCCAGCAGAACTCACGGATGTGAATCAATGCACGACTCCTTGTCACTTCGCCCGCCGGACGGTTGAGTCACCGGCATGGCCCGAATCGCGTATGACAGCGTGGACGCGGCGGCGTTCGAGGCAAGTCGCCACCTTACCGACGACGGCCTCGCCGCCTGGCGGGAAGCGGTCACCCGGTACCTCGACCCTCGCCCCGACATGCGGCTGCTCGACTTGGGCGCTGGCACCGGTAGCTGGGCGCGGACATTCACCAACTGGTACGAGGAGGCCCAGGTCGTCGCGGTCGAGCCCTCGGAAGCGATGCGCGCTCGATCGGTGTACCAGCCTGTCGTGGCCGGCGATGCCGCCCACATCCCGCTCGACGGCGACAGCGTCGACGCCGTGTGGATGTCCACCGTCATCCACCATGTGCCCGACCTGACCGCAGCAGCCCACGAACTGCGCCGCGTCCTGCGCCCCGGCGCACCATTGCTGATCCGCTCCGCATTCGCCGGACGGCACCACGGGATCAGCCTGTTCCGGTACTTCCCGGAAGCGATCCGCGTGCTTGACACCTACCCCGGTGCGGCCGACGTCGGGGCCGCCTTCGCCACCGCCGGTTTCAACACCGTCGCTCTCGAACAGGTCCCGCAGACCACCGCCGCGTCCCTTCACGAGGCCGCCACGACACTACGTCGAGAGGCGCACACCCTCCTGCAGTTGATCAGCGACGACGAATACGCCACCGGACTCGCTCGACTTCGCGAGGCAGCGAAGACCGACACCAAGCCTGTCGTTGATGCCCTTGACCTTCTTGTTCTTCGCTGACCAACAAAGACCCGGTGCCCAGACAGAGGAACGAGCGTCAGAGCGGTCACGACCGCACCGTTGGTGTTACCCCCACCGGCTGGACAGCGGTTGGACTGGCGACCGCAGAAGGGATTGATCTCTTGCACCCGCCGAGCGCTGCGGGAACGCGGGATCTGACAGGTCATCCCCGAACGCTCGGACCAGGTCTCCCGCCGGGCCGTCAAAGGCAGCGCCGCCGGCGGACCACCAGCCTTCGACAAAGCGACCTACCGGAATCGCAACGTCGTGGAACGCTGCTTCAACCGCTTCAAGCAGTGGCGTGACCTGGCCACCCGCTACGCCAAACGCGCATCCCTTTACTGGGCCAGCCTCCTCATCGCCGCCATCATCTGACTTCCATGATCGGCAGGACAGGCCCTAGTCTGGGCGCCCCAAGGGCAGGTCAGGCTTCGCCTCCGGCTCGTCAACGTACGGCCCGTGCGCGATGAGCAGGGGTTGTTCCGGTGTCCCCAGCCAAAGGACGATCCACTGGGGAACCGCCGTCGTGAGTGAGGGGCGAGCCTGCACAGGCGGCTGCGTTGGCCGGGTGATGCAGAACTCAAGTTCGAGACTGTCGACGGCGGCGATCCACGCGTGCACATCTTGTATAGGGGGCGCCGGATCCGGCTTGCGCCCGTGCAGCAACTCGCAAATGGCCTGGTAGGCGCCCACCGCGGCGGCGATGACTCGCATGCCAATTCCCGCACGCCGCCGGGGTCCGCCCGAAACGCCGCGCACGCCCGGCCATCCGGAGTGGTCACGCCGTCCGACGGATGTGGACGATGTCCGGGTCGGCGACCCGAAATGCCCGATCGCGCCCCCGGCGCACGTTCAGGTTACCGGCGCGTAACTTTTCATTGACGTTTCTTGATTGTTACGCGCATCATCATCTCCACGATCGATCGGACCCCCCACTCGCCTCCCCGGCTCACCGGGACCTCCCACCGGAGGTGCAGCCATGCTGCTCCGAAAGATCCTCACCGCCGTCGCGCTGACCACGACGACCGTCCTCGTCGCACCGGCCACCGCCGCCAGCGCGGCACCCGACCGGCCCACCCCCGCGCCGCACACCACTGCCAGCACCACCACCGCCACCACTGACAGCACGGCCGGCTCCGACGCGAGCAGAACGGCCGCAACCAGCGCCGTCGCGGCCACGGCCACGGCCACGGCCACGGCCAACCCGGTCATCGTCGTCGGCGGGCTGATCGGCGTCTCCGTCGCGTACGAGCCGATCGCCGCCCGGCTGCGGGCCGACGGCTTCCGGGTCTCGATCTACCAGCTGCCCGGTCTCGGCTTCGGCGACATCACCGAGTCGGCCCGGGCGTTCGCCGGCTACGTCGACCAGGTTCGGGCCGCCACCGGAGCGGCCAGGGTCGACCTGGTGACGCACTCCGAGGGCGGCCTGGTCTCCCGCTGGTACGTCAAGTTCCTGGGCGGCGCCGACAAGGTCGCCCGCTACGTCAGCCTCGGCAGCCCGCAGCAGGGCACGTATGTCGCCAACATCCTGCGCTTCATCGGCCTCGGTAGCTGCGCGGGCATCGTCGCCTGCCAGCAGATGTCGGTCGGCTCGGCCTTCCTCGCCGACCTGAACGGCGGCGACGACACGCCGGGCGCGGTGCGCTGGACCACCGTCCGCACCAACCAGGACGAACTGGTCCTGCCGATCGGCAACGCCGCGCTCGCCGACGGCGCGACCAACGTCCTCGTCCAGGCCTGGTGCCCGCTACGGCTGGTCGGCCACGTCGGGCTGGCGTTCGACGGCACCACGTACACCGTGGTCCGGCAGGCGCTCACCGACGCCCCGATCCGCCCCAACTGCTTCGCGCTGTAGAACACGTGCCGGGCGACGGGAGCAGAGTCCCGTCCGCCCGTTCCGCGCGCCGCTCAGGTCGCTTGGCCAGCGCCTCGAACTCGTCGTCGGTCAGCGTCACCTCGGCGGCGGCGACGTTCTCCTCCAGGTGCGCCACCGAGGACGTACCCGGGATGGGGAGCATGACCGGCGAGCGGCGCAGCAGCCAGGCGAGCGCGAGCTGCGCGGGCGTCGCGTCGTGACCGGTGGCGATCGCGTCCAGCGGGCCGCCCGGCTTGGCCAGGTTGCCGGTCGCGATCGGGAACCACGGGATGAACGCCAGGTCGTTGCGCTCGCAGTGATCGAGTACCTTCTCGGCGCTGCGGTCGGCCAGGTTGTACAGGTTCTGCACGGACACGATCGGGGTGATCTTCTGGGCCGCCTCGATCTGCTCGACCGTCACCTCCGACAGGCCGATGTGCCGGACCTTGCCCTCCTGCTTGAGCAGCGCCAGCTCGCCCAACTGGTCCTCCAGCGGCACCTTCTCGTCGATCCGGTGCAGCTGGTAGAGCGGGATGCTGTCCAGGCCGAGGTGGCGCAGGCTCAGCTCGCACTGCTGGCGCAGGTACTCCGGGCGCCCGACCGGGCGCCAGTCGCCCGGGCCCGAGCGGGTCAGGCCGGCCTTGGTCGCGATGACCAGGTCATCGGGGTACGGGTGCAGCGCCTCCTTGATCAGCAACTCCGAGACGAACGGCCCGTACGAGTCGGCGGTGTCGATGAACGTCACGCCCAGCTCGATCGCCCGGCGCAGCACCCGCACCGCCTCGGCCGGGTCCTTCGGGTCGCCCCAGACGCCCGGCCCGGTGATCTGCATCGCCCCGTAGCCCAACCGGTCGACCTCGAGATCACCGCCGATCCGGTAGGTGCCCGAGGCCTTCGCGGGCTGTGTGCTGGCACTGGTCGCCATGAGCCGGTCCCCAATCCTGTCCGTCGTCGTCAGCGGCAGATCCAGCCACCGCAGGAGTGGCTTTCCCGGGTATCGCCGCCTTCAACGCCGCCGCGCCGATTGTGGGCGAAGACACCGTGCCGACGGGCACCCGCCGCTCAGCGGCCCGTCGCGCCTTCCAGGATCAGGTCGGCGGCCCGCCAGGCCAGTGCCATCACCGGGGCGTTGAGGTAGCCCGAGACCAGCACGGGCAGCACCGAGGCGTCGACGACCCGCAGGCCGTCCACCCCGCGGACCCGCAGCTGCGGGTCGACCACGTGCTCGTCGTCCGGCCCCATCGCGCAGGTGCCGACCGCGTGGTAGCCGCAGTAGCCGAGCGCCAACGCCGCGTCGATGATCTCCCCGTCGTCCTGTACACCGGGACCGGGCACCGTCTCCGCGGAGATCCGCTTCGCGATCGGCCCGGTGGCGAACAGCTCACGCATCCGCCGGAAGGCGCCCACGGCGACGCGACGGTCATGGGCGGTGTGGAGGAAGTTGGCCACGATCCGCGGCGGGGTCCCCGGGTCGGCCGACGTGATGGTGAGGCTGCCCTCGCTGTCCGGCCGGTCACCGTGGCCAGGGCCATCAGCCCCGGCTCGCTCTCCAGCTCCAGCGCGTGACCCGGACGCCGCGGCGCCGCCGAGAAGGGCGCGATCAGCAGCTGCGTGTCAGGACGAGTGGCCTCAGGACCCGACCTGATGTACGCCCCGACGTCGTACACCGGCAGGGCGAGCGGGCCCCGGCGGGTCAGCAGGTAGCGCAGCATGGCCCGCCCCTGACCGAGCCGGTTGCCCAGCAACGGGTTGTAGCCGCCCGTCGCGGCCAGCCGGAACTGCATCGGCACCGAACGGTGCTCCCGCAGCCCGGCTCCCACCCGGGCCCGGTCGAGCAGCACGTCGACCCCGGCCCGGCGCAGCGCGTCGGCCGGACCGATGCCGGAGACCTGTAGCAGCTGCGGAGTGGCGATCGCGCCGGCGGCGAGGATGACCTCGGCGGCCGCGGCGTAGTCGACCGTCCGCCCGTTGCGGCGGGTACGCACCCCGATCGCCCGGCCGTCGTGGACGAGAACCCGGAGCGCGACCGTCGCCACCGCGATGGTCAGGTTCGGCCGGTCGCGCACCGGGTGCAGGAAGGCGTCGGCCGCGCTGACCCGGCGACCGTGCCGGATGGTGGCCATCAGGTAGCCGATCCGCTCGTCGTCGTCGGCGTTCAGGTCGTCCGCCCGGCGCCAGCCCAGCTCCACCCCGGCGGCGATCGTCTCCTCGCACAGCTCGTCGGTGCCGGTCGCGCTGGACAGCCGAAGCGGCCCCCCCGGCGCGCGCACCTCGGACGCGCCGAACGGGTTGTCCTCCAGCCGCTTGAAGATCGGCAGCATGGTGTCCCACCCCCACCCCGGGTTGCCGAGGCGCTCCAGCTCGTCGTAGTCGACCTGGCCGCCGCGGCCGTACACCATCCCGTTGATGGAGCTGGATCCGCCGATCATGCGGCCGCGCTGCCACACCTCGCGGTGCGCCGGCCCGGCCTCGGCCGGGAAGTGCCATGCGGTGCGCGGGTCGTCCATCAGCCGGCTGAAGCCCTTGGGGATGCGGACGAAGGGGCTGCGGTCCCAGCCACCCGCCTCGATCAGCAGCACCCGGGTGCCCGGATCCTCGGTCAGCCGGTTGGCCAGCACGCACCCGGCCGACCCCGCACCGACCACGATGTAGTCGAACTCCTCCACGAGGGCCCCCGTTTCACAGCACGAGAAGCACTCACGGTAGTTCGTTGATCACGAGAAGGAAAGGATCCTTCGATCTTGCCGGTCGGCGCCGTCCGCCCCCGCCCCGACAGCCGGCCCACGGCCTGGCGACCGGGCGGCGCCCGAGGGCAGTTGACCGGAGCGGCCGCCCGGGCAGCGCGACTCGTGGGACGCTTGCCGGGGGTCCGCCGCCCGCGCTGCCGAGCCGGGCGCGGTCGACGGCAGCGGCGGGAGGAAACGCCATGACGGGATTGCCGCAGGTCGATTTCGCGCTCGACACGTACGAGTGCATCGTGCTGTATCCCGGACCGTCCGGCCGGGCCCTGCCAGAGGAGACGGTGCAGCGGTTGCAGGCCGAGCACATCGAGCACATGCAGGCCCTGCAACGGCGGGGGATCATCCTGGTCGCCGGCTCGGTGGACGGCCCGGCCCGCGAGCCGGCTCCCCCGATCGGCTTCGGTCTGGCCCGGACCGGCTCGGTCGACGACGTGCGCAGCGTGATGGAGGCCGACCCGGCCGTGCAGGCCGGGCTCTACCAGGTGGACGTGATGACCTTCCTCTGCCCGGCCGGCTCGCTGGAGTTCCCGCTCGCCAAGACGCAGAGCTGAGCCCCGGCACGCCTGGCGGGCGGCCATCGGCGACCGTCGTCGTTGCGAGCCGGCCGGCGCGGCCGCCCGGGGGCCCGGTGGGAGCGCCCCCGGCGGTGGGTGACGCGGGGGGCGTACGATTCCCGGCGCGCGGTCGCCGATGCCCGTCGCCTCAACGTTTCCGGAGCGGTTCCGGCTGCGCGCGAAGCGCGCGTCGTTGGACAATTGTTCCGCAGTCCGCAAGGGGTCGGCCCGCAGTCCGACCTGGGGGAGAGACTAGCCTGATGGGCGTGACACGCCGCGCGAAGATCGTCTGCACAATGGGTCCGGCCACCTCGTCGCCGGAGCGCATCCGGGGGCTCGTCGAGGCGGGCATGAACGTGGCGAGACTCAACTTCAGCCACGGCAGCCACGCCGACCACGAGGCGGTGTACCGCCTGGTCCGCGAGGCGGCCGACGTCGCGGGCCGGCCGGTGGCCGTCCTGGCCGACCTGCAGGGCCCCAAGATCCGGCTCGGTCGGTTCGCCGACGGCCCGCACGAGTGGCGCACGGGCGACTCCGTCGTGATCACCGGTGACGACGTCGTCGGCACCAAGGAGCGGGTCTCCTGCACCTACCGCAAGCTGCCGCAGGAGGTCAAGGCAGGCGACCGGCTGCTGATCGACGACGGCCGGGTCGCGGTCGAGGTCAGCGAGGTCACCGGCAACGACATCCGCTGCCTGGTCACCGAGGGTGGCCCGGTCTCCAACAACAAGGGCATCTCGCTGCCCAACGTCGCCGTCAGCGTGCCGGCGATGTCCGAGAAGGACGCCGAGGACCTGCGCTTCGCCCTCGGCCTGGGCGTCGACCTGATCGCGCTGTCGTTCGTCCGCTCGGCGGAGGACATCAAGCTGGTGCACGCCATCATGGCCGAGGTCGGGGTGCACCGGCCGGTGCTGGCCAAGGTCGAGAAGCCGGAGGCGGTGGACCACCTGGAGGCCATCGTGCTGGCCTTCGACGGCGTGATGGTCGCCCGCGGCGACCTGGGCGTCGAACTGCCGCTGGACGAGGTGCCGCTGGTGCAGAAGCGGGCGGTGCAGCTCTGCCGGGAGAACGCCAAGCCCGTCATCGTGGCGACCCAGATGCTCGACTCCATGATCGAGAATTCCCGGCCGACCCGCGCCGAGGCCTCCGACGTGGCCAACGCCGTGCTCGACGGCGCGGACGCGGTGATGCTCTCCGGCGAGACCAGCGTCGGCAAGTACCCGGTGCTCACCGTCAGCACCATGGCGAAGATCGTCACCACCACCGAGGCCGGCTCGATCGGCGTGCCGCGACTGCAGCACGACCCGCGTACCCATGGCGGCGCGCTCACCGTCGCCGCCTCCTCGATTTCCCGGGCCATCGGCGCCAAGGCGTTGGTCGCCTTCTCGCAGACCGGCGACACGGTCAAGCGCCTCTCCCGGCTGCACTGCGACCTGCCGTTGCTGGCCTTCACCCCGGTGCCCGAGGTGCGCAACCAGCTCGCGCTCTGCTGGGGCGTGGAGACCTTCCTGATGCCGTTCGTCGAGCACACCGACGACATGTTCCGCCAGGTCGATCAGGCGCTGCTCGGCCTCGACCGGGCCAACCCGGGCGACTACGTGGTGATCGTCGCTGGCAGCCGCCCGGCACCCCCGGTTCCACCAACACGCTGCGGGTGCACCAGCTGGGCTCGCTGGTCGACGCCGCCTCCGCGCGGGCGCTGCAGTGACCGCGGGCGAGGTGGCCGTCGGGCAGGCCGCGGTCGACCAGCTCCTGGAGGTGCTCGATCTCGAGAAGACCGGCGAGATGAGCTTCCGGGGGATGAGCCCGCCGGTCGGCCCGCAACGGGTGTACGGCGGCCAGGTCGCCGGCCAGGCCCTGGTGGCCGCCGGCCGGACCGTCGACCCGGAGCGCTTCGTGCACTCGCTGCACGGCTACTTCGTCCGGCCCGGCGACCCCGCCGAACCCATCGCCTACGAGGTGGAGAACGTCCGCGACGGCCGGTCGTTCTCGGTCCGCCGCTCGGTGGCGCTCCAGCACGACCAGCCGATCTTCTTCATGTCGGCCTCGTTCCAGCGGCAGGAGGAGGGCCTGGACCACCAGGCCCCCACCCCGCCGGACGTGCCCGGCCCGGACGACGTCCCGACGATGACCGACCGGCTCTCCCGTTATCCGGAGCGGCTCGGCATCTGGGGGCAGATCCCGCGCCCGATGGACGTCCGCTACGTCGGCGAGCCCGGCTGGGTGGCCCCCGGGGACCGGCCCGCGGACCCGTATCAGCGGGTCTGGATGCGGATCGACGGCAAGCTGCCCGACGATCCGCTGCTGCACGCCTGCGCGTTGACCTACGCCTCGGACCTCACCCTGCTGGACTCGGTGCTGTCGGTGCACGGCGAGGTGTGGGGGCCCGGTGGGGTGGTGGGTGCGAGCCTCGACCACGCGCTGTGGTTCCACCGACCGTTCCGTGCCGACGAGTGGTTCCTCTACGACTGCTGGAGCCCGTCCGCCTCGGGTGCGCGCGGTCTGGCCACCGGCCGGATGTTCACCACCGACGGCCGGCACATCGCCAGCGCCGTGCAGGAGGGGTTGCTGCGCCGCGTCGGCGAGTGACCGATCGGCCGAGGGTCGCTGACCCGGGCGGCCGATCAGGCGACTAGCCTTGCCGGCATGCGTCTCTCCGCCCGGGTCGACTATGCCCTCCGAGCGGTCGCCGAACTCGCGTCGGTGGCCGACGGCGCCGGCGTCGGGCGGGCGCGGCCGGTCACCGCCGAGCAGATCGCCCGCGCCCAGGAGATCCCGCCGAAGTTCCTGGAGAGCATCCTGCTCCAGCTGCGCCGGGGCGGCATCGTGCATGCCCAGCGCGGCCCGGAGGGCGGCTACTGGCTGGCCCGGCCGGCCGCGGAGATCTCGCTCGCCGAGGTGATCCGGGTGATCGACGGGCCGCTGGCACACGTGCGCGGGCACCGCCCTGAGCAGCTCGGCTACCAGGGGGCGGCCCGGTCGTTGCAGGACGTCTGGATCGCCCTGCGCGCCAGCGAACGGGAGATCCTCGAGCTGGTCACCGTCGCCGACGTGGCCAGCGGGACGCTGCCCGCGCGGATCAACGAACTGGTCGCCGATCCGCGCGCCTGGACCTGAGCGTCCACCTGTCCGGCGCGTCCCACCAACCGATAGGGCACTTGACCGAGACCCCGGTGTGCCGCATTGTCGACCAAGTCGATAGGAGATGCCGAAAAGTCAGGGGGCGCTCGTGCGCAAGCTGCTGATCCTCGCTCTGGTCGGGCTCGCCGCGCAGCTGGTCGACGGCGCGCTCGGCATGGCGTACGGGCTGACCTCCTCGACCCTGCTGCTGGTCGCCGGGGTGGCACCGGCCGCCGCGTCCGCATCGGTGCACCTGGCCGAGATCGGCACCACGCTCGCCGCCGGGGTGGCCCACTGGCGGTTCGGCAACGTGGACTGGCGGGTGGTCGGCCGGATCGCCCTGCCGGGAGCGGTCGGCGCGTTCGCCGGCGCCACCTTCCTCAGCTCCATCTCGACCGAGTCCGCCGCGCCGTGGATGGCCGGCATCCTGTTCACCCTCGGGGCGTACCTGCTGGTGCGCTTCTCCCGCCCGCTGCGCGCCAACCCGGCCGGCGGCCGGCTGCGCAGTCGGTTCCTGAGCCCGCTCGGCCTGGTGGCCGGCTTCGTCGACGCCACCGGCGGCGGGGGATGGGGACCGGTCGCCACGCCGGCGCTGCTGGTCTCCGGGCGGATGGAACCGCGCAAGGTGATCGGCTCGGTGGACACCGCCGAGTTCGTGGTCGCCGGCGCCGCCAGCGCCGGATTCCTCATCGGCCTCGGCTCCGAGGGATTCCTGCTGCCGACGGTGGCCGCGCTGCTGATCGGCGGGCTGATCGCCGCCCCGGTCGCCGCGTGGCTGGTCCGGATCGTCCCCGCCCAGCTGCTCGGCGCGACCATCGGCGGCGTGATCGTGCTGACCAACGCCCGCACCCTGATCCGGGCCGGCGAGCTGGGCGGCGCCCTGCCGCCCCTGCTCTACGCGCTGCTCGCCGCCGGCTGGCTGGCCGCGATCGTGCTCGCGATCCGCGCCCTGGGCCGTACCCGCCGGGCCCGCGCCACTGTCGACGCCGCCCTGGCCGACACCGCCCTGGCCGACGCCGCCCTGGCCGACACCGCCCGGGCCAACGCCGCGTCCCGCTAGCCCGGCAGCAGCTCGGTGGCGCCTCGGCGAGCAGGTCCCAGGCCTCGTCGACGTGCTTCTCGGTGGTCAACGGCGAGCCGACCGCCAGCCGCAGGGTGTACCGGCCGGCCACCCTGGTGTGCGTGAGGTGCACCCGACCCGTGCCGTTGACCCGGGCCAGCAGCGCGGCACCGGCCTCGTCGCCGGCCCGGAGCCGGAAGCAGACCAGCGAGAACGGGTGCGGCGCGGCCAGCTCGAACCGGTCGTCGGCGCGTACCCGGGCGGCGAACCGGGCCGCCAGGGCCACCCCGGAGCGGATGTGCGCCCGCAACCCCTCCACCCCGTACCAGCGCAGCACGAACCAGAGCTTCAGCGCGCGGAACCGCCGGCCCAGCGGCACCTGCCAGTCCCGGTAGTCGATCACCGCGCCGGACTCCGTCGCCGCGTTGCGCAGGAACTCCGGCATCACCGTCAACGCCTCGATCAGCTCCGCGCGGTCGGCCACCCAGAACGCGTCGCAGTCGAAGCCGGTGAGCAGCCACTTGTGCGGGTCGAAGCAGTACGAGTCGGCGTGCTCCACGCCGACGTGCGACCAGCGCAGCTCCGGGCAGACCGCCGCCGCGCCCGCGTACGCCGCGTCCACGTGCAGCCAGACGCCGTACTCCGCGCAGATCGCGCCGATCTCCGGCAGCGGGTCGACGGCCGTCGTCGAGGTAGTCCCGATCGTCGCCACCACGATCGCCGGCACGTCCCCGGCAGCCAGGTCCGCCCGGATCGCCGCGCGCAGCGCGTCCGGGCTCATCGCCTGGGTCCCCGGGTCGACCTCGACCGCCCGGACACCGTCGGCGCCCAGCCCGGCGATCCGGGCGGCCTTCTCGATCGACGAGTGGCCCTGGGTCGAGGTGTAGGCGCGGTAGCGGCGGTCGATGCCGGCGTCACGCCACCGCCCCCCACTGGCCCGGTGCAGCGCCGCGAGGGTGGCCACCAGCGTCGCCGAGGACGCCGAATCCTGGATCACCCCGCCACCACTGCCGGTGGACCGGAACCGCTGCGGCAGGCCGAGCAGCCCGGCCAGCCAGTCCAACATGACCGTCTCCAGCTCCGTGCAGGCCGGACCGGTCGCCCAGAGCATGCCCTGCACGCCGAGGCCGGAGCTGACCAGGTCGCCGAGGACACTCGGGCCGGAGGTGTTGGCCGGGAAGTATCCGAAGAAGCCGGGGTGCTGCCAGTGGGTCAGCCGCGGGGTGATCAGGCTGTCCAGGTCGGCCAGCACCGCCTCGACCGGTTCGCCGTGCTCCGGCGGGCCGGCCGGCAGTGCGGCGGCGACCGCGCCCGGCGGGTCCTGAGAGGTCACCGGACGCTGGCCGAGCGTCGCCCAGTAGTCGGCGATCCAGTCCACCACCGCGTGCCCGGCCCGGCGGAACTCCTCGGGGTCCATGTGCTCAGCCACCCGATGAGTCGATCAAGAATCTGGGACGGGGGCAAGAGGCTGTCCGCGCTGTGGGCGGGCGTCAGGTCGTGCCGAAACGGCAGGCACCGGGCCGGAGCGGCGGAATCCGCCAGCTCCAGCCCGGTGCACCACACCGCAGCACCCCCGACCCGTCCCGACCGGGGAATGCCGTACCACCACCGGGGACAAAACTACGCGGGCTCCGCGTCGGCGGGGTGACACCGATATGAAGCTCGTGTTTCCGGCCGCCCGGGCCCCGGCCCAGGCCGGCGCTCAGGTCGACCGGCCCGGAGGCTCAGCCGTTCCGGCGCAGGCCACCGGCCACCTGGTCGGCGATCAGCTGGTACGAGCGCACCCGGTCGGCCACGTCGTACACCATCGTGGTCAGCATCAGCTCGTCGGCGCCGGTCCGCGCCAGCAGGTCGGTGAGCTGCCGCCGTACCGTCTCCGGCGAGCCCAGCGCCTGACCCTCCCGGCGTTGCTCGACGAACTCCCGCTCGAGGTCGTTGTACGGGTACGCCGCCGCCTCCTCGGGCGTCGCGAGCGGCTCCGGCCGACCCGAGCGCAGCTTCAGGAACGACAGCCCACTCGGCCCGGCCAGCCACTCGGCCCGCCCGTCGGTCTCCGCGCAGACCGCGTTGACCGCCACCATCGCGTACGGCTTGTCCAGCCAGCGCGAGGGTCGGAAGTTCTGCCGGTACAGCGCCAGCGCCGGCAGCGTGTTCGCCGCGCTGAAGTGGTGCGCGAACGAGAACGGCAACCCGAGCAGCCCGGCCAGCTGGGCGCTGAAGCCGCTGGAGCCGAGCAACCAGATCGCCGGCTGCTCGCCCCGACCGGGGGTGGCCACGATCTGGCCCGGCTGCTCGTCGCTGAAGTAGTTCATCAGGTCCGCCAGCTCCCGGGGGAACCCCTCGGCCGACAGCCCCTCCATCGTCCGGCGCAGCGCCAGCGCCGTCACCTGGTCGGTGCCGGGCGCGCGGCCGATGCCCAGGTCGATCCGGCCCGGGTGCAGCGCCTCCAGGGTGCCGAACTGCTCGGCCACCACCAGCGGCGCGTGGTTGGGCAGCATCACCCCGCCGGAACCCAACCGGATCGTCGAGGTCGCCGCCGCCAGGTGTGCGAGCAGCACCGCCGGTGCGGAGCTCGCGATGCTGGGCATGTTGTGGTGCTCGGCAACCCAGAACCGGTGGTAGCCCAGCTCCTCGGTGCGGCGGGCCAGCTCGGTGGTGTGCCGCAGGGCCTCGCCGGTGGTGGCGCCGGCGGCAACCGGGGCAAGATCAAGAACAGACATGGGTACGTTGATCACAGCGGTGATCAACCCGGCCCGCGCCGGATTTGTTCCCCTCGCCGGATACGTCATACCGGCTCCGCCAGTCGCCCGGGCCGTCACGGCCCCGGCCTCAGCCGACGCCGCGGGCCTGTTCGAAGATCAAACTGGTCTGGGTGTGCTGCACCACCGGATCCACCGCCAGGTGATCCAGCACGAAGTCGCGCAGCGCGTCGCCCGAGGCGGCCCGCACGTGCAGCACGTAGTCCTCCGCGCCCGCCACGTGGAACACCGACACCACCCCGGGCAGCCGCACCGACCGCGCCCGGAACGCGTCCACCGCCGCCCGCTCGTGCGCGGTCAGCCGTACCGACACCAGTGCCTGCAGCGGCAGGCCCACCGCGGCCGGGTCCACCTCCGCGTGGAACCCCCGGATCGCCCCGCACTCCCGCAGCGCCCGGGTCCGGGTCAGGCACGTCGACGGCGCCACCCCGACCCGCTCCGCGAGGGCGTTGTTCGGCAACCGGCCGTCGGCGGCCAGCTCGGTCAGGATCGCGCGGTCGACGTCGTCCAGCGCGGCGAAGGACCGCACATCATTCGGTGCAACGGGCATCGCCCCATCATCCACCGAACGACGACGTGGCTGAAGGCGCTGACACAGAATTATCTGCGGATCTATTGCCGCTGATAGGCCTTATGTTCGAGGCTTCGGCCATGACGACCGTGGACACCCGAGCCGTGCACGCCGGCCGCGACGACCTCGCCGGACTCGGCGTCCACGTGCCGCCGATCGACCTCTCCACCACCAACCCGCTGCCGTCCGTCAGCGGCGGCGGCGACGCGTACGAGCTGCTCGCCACCGGCGGCACCCTCCCGCCTGGCGGCAGCGCCGTCTACCAGCGCCTCTGGAACCCCACCGTCGCCAGCTTCGAGACCGCCCTGGCCGAACTCGAGGGCACCGACGCGGCCGTCGCCTTCGCCAGCGGCATGGCCGCCCTCACCGCCAGCCTGCTCGCCGCCACCCGCGACGGAAAGCGACACCTCGTCGCCGTCCGCCCCCTCTACGGCGGCACCGACCACGTGCTCGCCACCGGCCTGCTCGGCACCACCGTCACCTGGGCGCAGCCCCACCGAGATCGCCGCCGCCGATCCGCCCCGACACCGCCCTGGTCAATCGTCGAGACCCCGGCCAACCCAACCCTCGACCTGGTCGACATCCGCCGCGCTCGCCACCCACCGCCGGCGACGTCCCGCTGCTGGTCGACAACACCGTCGCCACCCCGGTGCTCCAGCAGCACGCCCGGCACGGCGCCGCGCTCGTCCTGCACAGCGCCACCAAGAGCATCGGCGGCCACGGCGACGTCCTCGCCGGCGTCGTCGCCTGCGACGACGAGTGGTCCGTCCGGCTGCGCCAGGTCCGCGCCGTCACCGGCGCCATCCTGCACCGCTCGGCGCCTACCTGCTGCACCGGGGCCTGCAGACCCTGCCGTTGCGGGTCCGCGCCCAGCAGGCCGGCGCCGAGAAGCTCGCCGGCTGGCTCGCGGCTCATCCCGCCGTCGAGCGGGTGCACCATCCGTCGCTGGTCGACCCCGCCGGCCTCGTCGGCCGGCAGATGGCCGGCACCGGCAGCCTGCTCGCCTTCGAGGTACGCGGCGGCGCACCCTTCGCGGCCGCCGTCGCCGGCGCCTGCCGCCTGATCACGCACGCGGTGTCGCTCGGCGGCGTGGACACCCTGATCCAGCACCCGGCCTCGCTCACCCACCGGCCGGTCGAGGGGGAGGCCAAGCCGGTCGGCGGACTGCTGCGCGTCTCCGTCGGCTTGGAGGACCCGGAGGACCTGCGCGCCGACCTGGCGCAGGCGCTCGCCTCGCTCTGACCCTTGACCGGCGGGCTCAGCCCAGGTCGCGGCTCTCCAGCACCCGACGCGGGAAGCTCTCCCGGGCCACCTGCAGGATCGCCCGGCCGACCAGTTCCGTGGTCGTGACGTGGTGCGGGAAGAGGCGACGCCGGTCAGGACTTCGGGCCGACGTGCCGGTACCCCTGCTTCTGGACCCGTTGGACGGAACTCGCCATGACGTCCCGCATCGCCCGGTCGCATAGTTCGATCAGGTTCGGCCAGGCGTCGGAGCAGTAGATGCGGAGGACGGGGACGCGTGCCGTAGTGACCAGATGGCCGTCGCCCAGGTAAAGACCGAGCAGGTAGGCGTGGGACGCCGGGTCTGTCGGATTGTCGACGTCTGAACGGCAACGGAAGCAGTGCACCTGGGTGCCCAGTTGCTTCGGTTCGGCTCGGTCCTTGCACCAGTGCCGAACTGTCGGGTAGGGCAGGCCGAGGTAACGGGCGACCTCCGCGACAGTGCTGCCCGCCAGGTACTGCTGACGGGCGCGAGAGCGGATCTCAACCGAGTGCACGGGTTCATTTTCGAACGCCCATACGACACGTTTGGTGCCCCCGGTGGGACTCGAACCCACACTGTCGGAGGTTTGAGCTCCGTCTCTCTTCCGGTTGGAGTACAGGGGCCTTCCGTAATTCGGCGTTGACAGACTACCCACTACGCTAGGGGCGGCGACACCCGGCACGGCGGGTGTCGGGCTCAGACTGGTGGGAGTGGCTCGTGGCCGAGACGCAGACGGATGCCGAGCGCAGGCGCGTACTGATCGCCGAGGACGAGGCGCTCATCCGGCTGGACCTGGCCGAGATGCTGGTCGAAGAGGGCTACGAGGTGGTGGGGGAGGCCGGTGACGGCGAGACCGCCGTCCGGCTCGCCGAGGAGCTCAAGCCCGACCTGGTCATCCTCGACATCAAGATGCCGATCATGGACGGGCTGGCCGCGGCCGAGCGGATCGCCGGCGCCCGGATCGCCCCGGTCATCATCCTGACCGCGTTCAGCCAGCGCGACCTGGTGGAGCGGGCCCGGGCGGCCGGCGCGATGGCGTACCTGGTGAAGCCCTTCCAGAAGAGCGACCTGGTCCCGGCGGTGGAGATCGCGCTGTCGCGCTACTCGGAGATCGCCGCGCTGGAGTCGGAGGTCGCCGGCCTGACCGACCGGCTGGAGATCCGCAAGACGGTGGAGCGCGCCAAGGGCGCGCTGATGACGACGTACGGGATGACCGAGCCGCAGGCGTTCAAGTGGATCCAGCGCACCGCGATGGACCACCGGATGACCATGAAGGAGGTCGCCGAGCGGATCCTCGCCGAGACCGCCGGCGGCGAGGTGACCCAGCCGGCCTCCTGACCGGCCCGTCGCGGGTCACCGCGACGCCCCAGTGATCGATAGCATCGGATGCGTGTCCACTCGGCGCGTGTTCGCGGTGCTCGGCGTCCTCGCCGTGCTGCTGACCGGCTGCGACCATTCCGCCGGCCGTGACCGGGACGACCCGCAACCGGCCAGGCCGGCCTGGCAGCCGGTGAGCCTGCCGGTGCCGCCAGGTGCGCTGGGTCGGCCAGTGGTGCGTGACGCCGCCGCGTGCGCCGGCCGGTGGTACGTGGTGGGTGGGGTCATCGGCGCCGCGGGTGACACCCGGCCGGCGGTCTGGGTCAGCGTGGACGCGAGTTCCTGGGTGTCCGCGCCGGTGGCCCCGGTGTCGTTCTACGGCCGGCAGCACCTTCTCTCCGCGGCAGCCTGTCGGGACGGGCAGCTGGCGGCGATCGGTGCGAAGAGCGGCGGCGCGCACGGCAATCCCCGCACCGGCACCTGGCGGCAACTGGCCGACGGCACGGTGGCGGAGGTGGACGCCCCGTTCGAGCGGTACGCCGGCCCGCGCGCGGTGAACGTGTCCCGGTTGGCGGCGGGGCCG
>JAEVHO010000044.1 GCA_016802835.1 Micromonospora sp. ATA32
GCCCACGAGCTCGCCGCCCACGGGACACGGCTGTCCCGCAAGGAACTGGCCGACAACTACGGGCGGACTGGCACCACCTGTCCAACGCCACCGCCTCAGCACTCGTGCGTGTCCTCCGCGCCGAGGCCACCCCACCCGCCCCGGCCCCGCCGCACCTGTCACGTCCGGAGGCCGCGTGACAGAACCACAACCGGCTACTTCTGACAGACCAAGCCGCCCCGGTCAGACCAGCGCCTGTCAGGAAGCCCGCCTCCTGACAGAGCCTGACCCGACCTGTCAGAGCGAACACCGTCCCGCCCGCCACGGCGCAGCAGCCAGTGCACCTACTACCCCTTCGGCCGGACCCTGATCTGCAAAGGAGCAACGCGCATGCTGACCCAGCTCAACGACCCCCACCAGCGCCACCAGTGCTGTCACCGACCCGCATCACACGCCCTCGCACACCTGGGTCACAGCGGTGTGAACGGCCATGCCGGTGTCGGTGTCGATCCCCGTTTCACCGTCCGCCTTGATACTGACCCCCTAACCGACCCCTCGTACTCGCTAACAGGCCAGGTCAGGCCCGCTCTCACCGAGCCCGACCGGTTCCAGACACACACCCAGGTGTGGGGTGTCCCCCCAGGGGCCGCCCATGCGTAAACCGCTACCGGTACCGGATCCGCTGCTGCGCCTGCAGGCCAGCATCACCGCCCGCGACGATCGGCTCCTCGGCTGGCTCTACGACCACGGACTGCTGACCACCGACCAGATCGCCGCCGCCCTGTTCCCGTCCCTCGATTTCGCTCAACGCCGGCTACGCCGCCTCACCGTCCTTCGCGCGGTGGACCGGTTCCGACCCAACAAACCCGACGGTGGCTCCTACCCGTACCACTACGTCCTGGACCAGCTCGGCTACAGCCACGTCCGCGCCCAACGCGGGCTCGGACCACCACGCCGGGACCAGGCTCGCCGCCGCAAGCAATCTCTCACGTCGCGCCCGGACCTGCCCCATCTGCTTGGCGGCAACCAGATCTTCATCGATCTGGCCGCCCACGCCCGCACCCACCCCAACAGCCGTCTGGACCGCTGGCAGCCCGCGTCCGCTTTCCACGACCCGGGCGTGTTCTATCGCAAAGGCGGGGACCCGCAGATCATGGTCCACGGTCCGAGCGGCTTTCCCCGCCCGGACGGTGCCGGGGTGTGGATCGAGCAGGATCGTTCGGTGCCGTTCTTCCTCGAATACGACACCGGCCGTGAACGCCTCGACATCCTCACGGAGAAGATCGCCAAGTACGAACGCTTGTATGCGATGAGCACCTGGGCATGGCCGGTTCTGTTCCACCTACCGTCGGCGCGACGTGAGGCGAACCTGCACCAGCGCCTCACCGGCACCACGCCAAGAGCGTTCATCGCCACCACCACCGCTGACCTACGGGCCGCCACCGGCGCGAGCCCCGCCGAGCAGGTGTGGCACCTAATCAATCTCGACGCCGGCCGTCGCCGCCTCATCGACCTGCCCTACATCGACACCCGCCACGACCAAGAGTTCCCCACCCGCACCGCGCCCGGCCCGCACGGGCGAGCCTCCTGATGGCCTTGACGGTGTGAGCAGCCCGGTTGACCGGGCTGCTCACACCGTCTATTCCGTAGCGGCGGGTGCGGTAGGACCGGAAGCCGGGCGGGCACCTGCGACCAAGCGGCGAGCCAGCCGTGAGATCACGGAGCTTTGTACGTCCGCTGCTCCGACTGCCACGCCCGTAGCGCACCCTTGATCCGCTGGTTCTCCGCCCGCAAGTCGTCCCGCTCGCGAATACGCCGCTGCAGCTCGAAGGCAAGGCGGTGCAGCAGGGCATCGACTTCGTCGACCTGGTAGCCGCGCCGCCCTCGTCGGGTCAACGGCAACGGCAGCGCGGCGATCCGGTCCGGAGTGAGCGGGGCGCGCAGGGCGTGCCGGCTGCGGTAGACGGTCACCGCCACGGGATCCGATCCGGCAGGTGGATCCGTTCGCCGGGCACCCCGGCGGCGAGCAGCCGCAGCCGCGACCCGGCCAGCATCGCCGGCGGCCCGCACACGTAGACGTGCCGATCACCGCGCAGATGGTCGAGGGCGACGGTTAGCGCGTCACCCCGCTCCCCCGGCTCGGCGAGCGGGTTGTGGGAGAACGCCGGCACGACGGTCAGCCAGTCGTGGGCCTGCTGAAGCTTGTCGAGGGTGATCGCGTCGTACAGGCCCGCCACGTCACGACTTCCCGCGACCAGCGTCACGCGCCGGCTGTCCGGTGCGGCGGCGACCTGCTCGACGATCGCGCGCAGTGGCGCCAGCCCGGTGCCGCCTGCGATCAGCAGCAGCTCCCCGTCGTGCAAGCTAAGCCCGGTCTCCGTCGGCGGGCCGAGGTGGAGCAGCTCTCCGGGGCGTACCTGACGGACCAGGCTGGTGGAGACGGCGCCGCCGCGGACCGCGCGGACGTGCAGCTCGACGGTGCCATCCGGGCGCGGCGCGTTCGCCGGACACAGCCAGCGCCACCGGCCGGGCCGGCGCGGCGTGCAGACCGGCACCGCCTGGCCGGGCCGGTAGGGCAGCCGCCGCCACGGCCGTACCGTGAGGATCGCGACCCCGTCACAGGCCAGGTCATGGTCGAGCACCTCCACCGGCCACCAGGCCGGGCCGTCCCCTGCTCTTGCGGCTGCCCGCTCGACTTCCTGCCAGGGCACGGTGGCCCGTAGCGCGTCGTCGATGACCGCCTGATGCTCTGGTCGAAGACCGAAGCGACGGTACGCGCGGCCCAGGACGCTCAGCAGCGCCAGCTTCTCGGGCCGGTGCGGCCGGTCGGTAAGCCGGCGCAGGGCGGCCTCGATCAACGGGGCGTCCCGCTCCGGCAGGAGGCCCGGGCAGCGGTCCTCGACCTCCTCCCAGAACGAGCGCCGCCGCAGGTAGCTCTCCGCGCGCCGGCGCTCGGCCTCCGACCAGCCGAGGTACGGCAGCTCGGTGTTGGTGGTCAACGCTCTTGCCACCTGCTCCGTCAGGCGGTCCCGATCCACGCCGATCAGGTACGGGGACAGCTCCGCGTCCGCCCCGACGAGACTGAGCCAGCGGGCGACCGCCTCGGGCGTCTCCTGTTCCGTCACGCCGGCTCCCCGAGCTGCTCCTCCGTGAGGCCGGCAGCGTGGATCGTGGCGTGGACCCAGCGGGCAAGGCGACACGGGTACGGGACGCGTTCGCTACGGCACAGCAGGCCCTGCGGCCAGAGCTCGGGGGCGTGGACCCGGACCGTGTGGACGGCGAGCGCCAGGTCCTCGTCGGTGACCGGGGTGAGCACGGAACTCTCGGCGACATCGGTGGGCGCCTCCGGTGGTGGGGTGCGTGGAGTGGCGCCGGGGCGGGCGGGGACGGCCGCCGCCGTACGGGGGAACGACGCGGCCGGAGCCCGGCACCCGCCCCGGGCCATGCGTTCACCCTGGTCAGCCACTCGAACTCACAACATGACTACGCACTGCACCTCAGCGGTAACTGTGCTGCACGTGATGGAGCTAGGCTGTCCGAGAACTGATCTCAACGTGACCTGAGGCGGCACGATGACGACCGTGCACCGGTGGACCGGCCTGGAAACGCGAGCTCTGCGCCAAGCCCTACGAATGAGCATCCGGGACTTCTCGGCGCACCTCGGCGTTGCTGAACGGACAGTGTCAAAATGGGAAGCCGGGCAGGAGGCGGTGTGCCCGCGACCTGAGATGCAAGCCGCCCTCGATACGGCGCTGAGCAAGACGGGTGAGGATGTCCGCGACCGGTTCAGGGTAGTGCTCCACGCAAACGAGCCGCGCCCCGTCGCTGGTGGTGCCCAGTCAGATCTCGGCACGCTTGCGCGTCAGCAGGTGGCCGCCGCCCGTGCCGCTGCCGCCCTGAGCGCCGACGAATTCGCCGAACGGCTGGCTGCTGCCCTCGGCTGGCGTCCGAACAGCGAGGCGGTACTGCGCTGGGAGAGCAGCGAGACCCCGCCAGCAGACGTACTGCTGGCTCTCAACATGCTGGAGCGACAACCTGCGCCGCAGCCGTCCGCTGCGCTTGCCGGTTTGACGGCCGTCTACCCGAGCCGGTCGCAGCTCTCGGCGCACCTACCGCCGGACCAGCTTCTCGACGGTGCCCAGGACATTCGGGCGGTCGGCCTGTCGCTCAACATGCTCTGCCAGGGCTACGCCGACCGCCACTGGCAGGCACTACTCGCGAACAGCGCTCGAGTCCGATGCCTCTTCCTCGATCCGTCCGGCTCTGCGATCCAGGCTCGTGAGGTGGAGGAGGGGTTCCCCACTGGTCAGCTCTCGGCACTGACGAAGCTCAACATGGAAACGTTGCTACGGGTGCGTGACCGTCTTCCTGCCGAACTGCGAGACAGCATGAACCTCGCGACCTACGACGAGACGCTTCGCTTCAACATCGTCTTGGTGGACGATCTGTGTGTGGCACAGCCCTACCTTGCGGACAGTCGCGGCATCGACTCCCCCGCCTTCGTTATTGGCCGAGATCAGTCGGGGACAGGGTTGTACCCGGTGTTTGAGCAGGTCTTCGAGTCGCAGTGGCAACGGCGGCGGGTGCTGTGAGCGATTACCGTGACCTGCTGCCGGTCGCAGAGGAAGCCGCAAGGCGCGCATCCGAGACGATGCGACGGCGGCCACCAGGCGCTCTTACCGTGAAGGGCGACCGCGACGTCGCCTCAGAGCTGGACTACGCGATCGAACGCGAGCTCCGGGCGTTTCTGCTGAAAGAGACGCCTGAGATCGGGTTCCTCGGCGAAGAGGAGGGAAGGGTCGGCAGGGCCGAGATGCAATGGGTCCTTGATCCGATCGACGGCACAGCCAACTTCATACGCGGCCTGCCGCTGTGCGCCGTCTCGCTCGCTCTCGTGCATGAGAACGAGGCTGTGCTCGGCGTCATCGAGCTGCCCTTCCTCGGATCTCGATTCACCGCCGCCCACGCCGATGGCGCCTACGCGAACGGCCAAAGGATCAGGGCAAGCAGCACCAGCCGCCTGAGCGACGCCATCGTCGGCCTTGGCGACTACGCGGTAGGTCCGGAAGCCGAGGCGAGAAACCGGTTACGACTCGCCCTGACTGCCCAGCTCGCCGCTGAGGTACAGCGGGTCCGCATGACCGGCAGCGCCGCACTCGACCTGGCATGGCTCGCCGAGGGCAGGCTGGACGCCGCCTTGACCCTGTCGAACCATGCCTGGGATATGGCGGCAGGAGTTGTGATCGCGCGGGAAGCGGGAGCTGCCGTCATCGACCAGGACGGCCGGATTCATGACGTCGCCTCGACCGTCACACTCGCGGTCGCGCCGTTGCTCGCGGAGGCTGTCCTCGCGACTTACCACAGGGCCGCCTCGGCGGCGACGGACAATCGATGATCCGGCGACTGCGGCACGACCGGTTGGACGCTCCGAGAGCGCCCTGCTCACGCGCTTAAACCGTTGATAACTAATAGCTGCTCTGCGTCGGCATGAGCTACCGCAACCACATGCTGGAGATGGGTCACGACCTGCCCTAATACCCAACGCTGTTCGCCAAGTTGGCCGACGCGCTCATCGGCGCGAGCGATGATATCGAGCTGCGCCCCAGTCGAGCAGTCGACGGGGAGCCCGAACTGGCCGTCGTCATCGACAAGACCGCGCGCCCCGCCGACGAGGCGGACAAGGTGTGGCCGCGGCTCTGTGGAGGGCCGCGTCGTCGTGCTCGCCGACGGTCTGGATGAGGTCCTCGCCGACACCGCCCAGCCCGCCGACCGGTACCGCCTGCTGCGCGAGGCCATCCGGGCGCGGTCCGGGAGCGGCTCCCCCTGGTGATCGCATCGCGCCCCACCGATCCGCTGCGCGGCTGCTACAACTGGAGCCCCACGACGTCCAACCCGGCTCCACCTGCATCGACGACTGCCCGTTCCGGCTATGCCCACTGCCCCCGAAGGAGACGGGTTGCCGTATGCCTGGCGGAAGTAACCAGACCTTATTCGCCACGGCCGGGCCCGTGCCGGGGCTTCGGCACCTGCCGGTTGAAGCGCGGCTTCAGGACCAGGACTGCCAAGGACCACGTGCTGGGCCGATCCTCAAGTCGGTTCTCGTCGTCGGTCGGGTCCGGGGCAGCCTCAGCCGAGCCGATACGTTGGCGGCTCCGCTCAGGTAGGCGTACGCCTCGGCGGGGTCGGGGCCACATCGAGTACGCGGCTCGATGGCGGCGGCTGGCCGACGGGCAGCCCTTGCTGCGGTACACAGGTCACCAGGTTTCGGAGGTGAGCGAACTCGTGGGGTGCGAGGTTCGCGACCGCCGCGAACTCCTCCACGCTGCCGAACCCACGGCGCACCTGCCGTTCGGCCACCACCCGCTGCGCACGCTTCGGGTAAAAATGACCGATACGCAGCTCGGGGGCCTTACGGGCGAGGCGGTCGATGAGGTCGTCGACCTGCTCGTTGGTCTGGGCGATGATGATCAACGGCTCGCCGGCGGCGGCCAGCTCGACGGCGGCGCGCACCACCAGGGTCGACTTGCCGGCGCCGGGCGGCGAGTCGACCACCACGCCCCGGTGCGCGCCGGAGCGCAGGTCGGCCAGCACGGCCGTGATCACCCGCTCCGCCTCGACCGCGGGCGGCACCTCCAGCCCGGCAAGCATCGACCACACCTCCCGACACGGCGTCTCACGGGACCCTACCGGCAGGGCACGACCATCTCAGATGCCTCCGTCGACGTGCAGGGTTTCCCCGGTGATGTAGGAGGACTGGTCGCTGAGCAGGAAGGCCACCGCATTGGCCACCTCCGCCGGCCGCCCGTAGCGGCCCAATGCGATTCTCTGGGAGTGGCGCTCGACGAATACCCGCCGCTGCTCGGACGAGACTCGCGCCGCCTCCTCGGTTTCGATCGTGCCCGGGGCGACCACGTTGACGCGGATGCCCTGCGGGCCCAGTTCCTTGGCCAGCGAGCGCATCAGCCCGACGAGGCCGGCCTTTGCCGCGGTGTAGTGTGCCCGCTGCGGGATCCCGACCATGGCCACCTTGGAACCGATGGCTACCACCGAGGAGCCCGCTGTCATCAGCGGCAGTGTCTTGTTGACGACGAGGTAGGCCGCGGTGAGGCTGGTGTTCACCACCCGGTGCCACTCCTCGGGCGTCAGCTCGGCGAACGGCACCTGACTGATCACCCCCGCGTTGTGCACCACGCCGTGGAGCGTCCGGTAGGTGCTCCGGGCCTCGCCGACGAGCCGTTCGACGTCCTCGGCGTCGGTCACGTCGGCCCGGATCAGCCGGTGGGTGCCCGGCGTTTCCTTGAGTTGCTGGGCGAGCGCATCGACGTGCTCGCCTTCGGTCCGGTAGCAGGCGACGACATTCGCTCCGGCGGTGGCCAGTCCGAGGGTGATGCCGCGACCGATTCCCCGGGTCCCCCCGGTGACGATGACGTTCTTGTCGGCGAGTTGACCGGTCATGGTTCTCTCTCTTCTCGCGGTAGGGCCGACCGGGCTCTTCCCCGCGACCGTGGACGGGTCACAGGAACGCGCCGCTGGCGGGTCATTCCCGCGCAGAGGCGGCAGTGGGATGCGGTGCCCATCGTCTCGCCATGCTCGTCTCCTGCCGTCGCGGCCACATGACATCGTCGCCGGTCGAAACGCCAGGCTAACAACGGCAGCCCGTTTTGCGCTAGTAGAAGTGGATCTTACGGATAAATAGCTATACGAAACCGTCTCTGGTAGTGAGTTGTTCCGCAGGTGGCTGCGGCCATGGCATCTGAGGCCTTGAGTCCACTCATGACCTGCGCTGGCTTGCCGCGTGCTCGGCCTGCCAGGAGCGGAGGGCATGCTTGATCCGCCGGTTCTCGGCACACGCCTCGTCGAGTTGCCGGGATCGCTCCCCCAGCTCGAAGGCGAGCCGGTGCAGCAGTGCGTCGACGTACAGGACCCGGTAACCGCGGCAGCCGCGCCGGGTGAGTGGCAGCGGACAACCGGCGATCCGGTCCGGGGTGAGCGGCCCGGCCACGGCGTTGCGGCTGCGGTAGACGGTCATCGCCACGGGAGCCGTTCCGGCAGGTGGATCCGCTCGGCGGGCACCCCGGCGGCGAGCAGCCGCAGCCGCGACCGGCCAGCATCGCGGGCGGCCCGCACACGTACACCGCCTGGTCGGGGCGCAGGTGGTCGAGGGCCACGGTGAGCGCGTCGCCCCGCTCCCCCGGCTCGGCCAGCGTGTCGTGGGAGAACGCCGGCACGATCGTCAGCCAGTCGTGGCGCAGCTTGTCGAGGGTGACCGCGTCGTACAGGCTCTCCACCGAGCGGGCCCCGACGACCAGGGTCACCCGCCGGCCGCCCGGATCGGCGGCGACCTGCTCGACCAGGGCACGCAGCGGCGCCAGCCCGGTGCCGCCGGCCACCAGCAGCAGGTCACCGTCGACCAGGCTCAGCCCGGTATCCATGGGCGGGCCGAGGTGGAGCAGCTCGCCGGGGGCGTACCTCATGGACCAGGCTGGTGGAGACGGCGCCGCCGGGGACCGCGCGGACGTGCAGCTCGACGGTGCCGTCCGGGCGCGGCGCGTTCGCCGGGCAGAACCAGCGCCACCGCCCGGGCCAGCGCGGCGTGCACACCGGCACCGCCTGGCCAGACTGGTGCGACAGTCGGCGCCACGGCCGTACCGTCAGGATGGCGACTCCGTCGCAGGCCCGGTCGTGGTCGAGCACCTCGGCGGCCACCAGGCCGGGCCGTCCCCCATCCGCGCGGCGGCCCGCTCGACCTTTCGCCAGGGCACCGTGGTCTGTAGCGCGTCGTCGATGACGGCGGCGTGCGCCGGGTGCAGGCCATAGCGACGGTACGCGCGGCCGAGCACCGCCAGCAGCGCCAGCCTGTTGGGGCGGTCGTCTTTGCTCGTGAGCTGGTGCAGGGCGGCGTGCAGCAGCGGGGCCTCCCGCTCCGGCAGCAGGCCCGGGCAGCGATCCTCGACGAACTCCCAGAAGCCGGCGGCGCTCGGTTCCTGGTGTGATTTCAGGACCCCCATCAGGTAGTCGACCGCCCGCCGGTGCTGCGCCTCCGACCAACCCAGACGCGGCGTCGCGGCCTCGCCGCCGGTCCCGCTGGTCAGCGACCGCGCCAGGTGCGCCTTCAGCCGGCCCCAGTCAACCCCGATCAGGTACGCGGACAGCTCCACGTCCGCCGCCACGAGGCTCAGCCAGCGGGCTGCCGCCTCGCGTGCCTCCAGCTCGGCCATCGCTCTCTGGCCTCGCTCTGCTCCTCGTTGAGCTGCTCCGCGGTGAGGCCGGCGGCTTCGAGGGTGGCGTGGCCCTAGCGGGCCAGGCGGCACGGGTACGGGACGCGTTCGCTGCGGCAGAGCAGGCCGTGCGGCCACGGCTCCGGCACGTGGACGCGGACCGCCAGCGCGGCGAGGGCCAGGTCCTCGTCGGTGACCGGGGTGAGAACGGGAAAATCGGCGAGTACGGCGGACATCGGTGGGCGCCTCCGGCGGTGTGGTACGTGGAGCGGCACCGGGGCGGGCGGGGACGACGGATCCGCGATCGGGGGACACGGTACGCCGGAGCCCAGCACCCGCCCCGGGCCATGCATCCACCCTGGTCAGCCGCTCGAATCCAGGACATGACTACGGACTGCACCTTGGCAGTAACTGCACTGCACCGGCTGGCGCTAGGCTGCCCAAGGACCGATCTCGATGTGACCGAAGGCGGCACGATGACGACCGTGCACCGGTGGACCGGCCGGGAAACGCGAGCACTGCGCCAGGCCCTGCGGATGAGCATCAAAGACTTCTCCGCACACCTCGGCGTGGCCGAGCGGACCGTGTCGAAGTGGGAGGCCGGACAGGACAACGTCCGCCCGCGACCGGAGATGCAGGCCGCGCTCGACACGGCGCTGGGCACGGCTGCCGAGGATGTCCGCGACCGATTCATCCTCGCGCTCGACACGCTGGACCAGCGCCCGTCGCCACAACCGCTTGGCGGCTTGGCCGGCCTGACGGCGGTCTACCCGAGCAGGTCGCAGCTCTCCGCGCATCTTCCGGCCGACCAACTCTTCGATGGCGCTCGGGACATCCGGGCGGTCGGCCTGTCCCTCAACATGCTCTGCCAGGACTATGCGGACCGCCGTTGGCAGGCCCTCCTGTCGAGCGGCACCCAGGTCCGATGCCTGTTTCTCGACCCGGCCGGCCCGGCGATCCAGGCCCGCGAAGCAGAGGAAGGTTTTCCGGCCGGCCAGCTCTCGGCGCTGACGAAGCTCAACATCGAAACGTTGCTGCGGGTACGCGACCGGCTGCCCGCCAGCGTACGAGACGGCATGAACCTGGCGACCTACGACGAGACCCTTCGCTTCAACATCGTGCTGGTGGACGATCTGTGTGTGGCGCAGCCCTACCTGGCAGAGAGCCGCGGCGTCGACTCCCCCGCCTTCGTCATTCGCCGAGACCTGCCCGGCGCAGGGCTGTATCCGGTGTTCGAGCAGGTCTTCGAGTCGCAGTGGCAGCGCGGACGGGCGTTGTGACCGACTATCGGGACCTGCTGTCAGTTGCGGTGGAAGCCGTGCGGCGCGCTGCCGAGGCGATGCGGCATCGATCACCGGGCACGCTCACGGTGAAGGGCGACCGCGACCTCGCCTCGGAACTGGACTACGCGATCGAACGCGATGTGCGGGCGTTCCTGGCCGCGGAGACGCCTGAGATCGGTTTCCTCGGCGAGGAGGAGGGGGCCGCCGGATCGGCGGAGATGCAGTGGGTCCTCGACCCGATCGACGGCACCACCAACTTCGTGCGCGGCCTGCCCATGTGCGCAGTCTCGCTCGCCCTCGTGCATCAAGCCGAGGCGGTTGTCGGCGTCATCGAGCTGCCCTTCCCTGGCTCGCGCTACACCGCAGCCAAGGGCAACGGCGCCTATGTGAACGGACGCGAGATCAGGGCCAGCAGCACCAGCCACCTGAACGACGCCATCGTCGCCATCGGCGACTACGCGGTAGGCCCGGACGCCGAGGCCAGGAACCGGCTGCGACTCGCCCTGACCGCTCAGCTTGCCGCCGAGGTCCAGCGGGTACGCATGACCGGCAGCGCCGCGCTCGACCTGGCGTGGCTCGCCGAGGGCAAGCTGGACGCAGCGCTGACCCTGTCCAACCATGCCTGGGACATGGCGGCAGGGGTTGTCATCGCGCGGGAAGCGGGAGCGGTAGTCGCCGATCAGGACGGTGCTGCTCATGACGTCCGGTCGGCCGTCACGCTCGCCGTCGCGCCTTCGCTCGCGGAAGCGGTTCTCGGGGTCTATCAGAAGGCCGCCTCAGCAGTGGAGGTCAGCCGATGATTCGTCCAGCGGCAGAAGCGAAGGCGGCTCGCCGCGACCTGGTCAAGCACCGGTTGGTCGCCGCCTTCGCGCAGGAGGTCGCAATCTTCGAGCCACTGTCGGCATGACCGGGGCCGGCCGCTTCACCCAAGAAGTCATGGCGGCGGCCATGCATCAGGTCGCCGCGCACCTGGGAGTGCGTGCTGACAATGCACAGCTGCTCCGCTTCACCAACAACGCGGTGTTCGCCTTGCCATCGGCCGGCATCGTCATCCGCCTCGCCTCGGGGCGGGACACGACGAGGCCTGCCGAGGCGGCTAGGACCCGTACGAACGCTTCTCCGTAGTTGCCCTGATGGATTCGGCGGTCCAAGGAGCCAAGTCGTCTCACCGGTCTACCCTGTCAGCTCACGACGGTCTGCCGTGGGGCTGGCCCCTTGCCAGTGCCAAGATGAGCCGCCTTCTCCCCCACCATAAGCTCGAACCGGGGCGGAATTGGCGCCGGTGGGACGGCCGCCGGTATCGCGCCAAGACGTGGGCGGAGCAGCGTGGCATCCCTCGGATATGTCATACCTGGCGCGAGAACCTGGGAGACAAGCGCCCGCCCGATGACCTCACCAAGCAGCGGAGGCGTCGCGTTGCCGATCTGCTTCACCTGCTCTCCATAGCTGCCAACCGGCTGCCAGTCGTCTGGGAAGCTCTGCAGCCGCATCCGCTCTCCGACAGACAGTGGGCGATTGGCCCAGTGAAAGGGCCCAGTCGAAGGGCCAGGGCTCGCCGGCAGGGTCCAGGAGGGCTTGTCCTTAGCGAGCTTGAGCAGAAACGACCAATAGCGGGTACGGTACCCAAACAGCTCGCTCCCACCGCCTCGCGCGGTCAAGTATTGATAATTGCCGCCCTCGGGGATCGACGGCAGGAGGTCGGTCCAGCCACCTTTGCAGGCTGGCACTGTTGCCTCCTTGAGATCGCCGATCGCGTCCCAGGCAGTAACGGGGTTCTCGGCGAATGTTGGTTTCGGCATGGCGAACGGAACGCCTTCCCGGGTGGCGACTGCGATGACACGCCTGCGGTGCTGCGGTACGCCATAATCCGCGGCGTCCACGATTTCGGCGTGCAGTCGGTAAGCAGTCCCGTGCAGCTCATTTATCTCATTGAGCCGGTTTTCCACAAAGGGCAAAGCCGATATCCTGCCACGCAGGAAGCCAGCCACGTTTTCGATCACCACCGCCCTCGGGAGGAACACCTCAACCAAGTCAAGCATCGCGGCAACGGTCCGGCCGTCATCGTCCATCCCCCGTCGTCCGCTGCTGGTCCACTGTCCCGCCACTGAAAACGGCTGGCAGGGAGGCCCGCCGGCTAGCACGTCGAGTTCACACCGGGCTAGCCCCAGGTCGGCCGGGCGTAAGGACCCGGCCGCCACGAGCACATCCGCACAGTCCAGGAGCTTCCAGTTCGGGCGATTCTCTTCTAGCGAGCGACGGCAGAGACGATCGAGTTCGATGCAGGCAACCGTGTCCAGCCCGGCCGCCTCCAGCCCACAGTCCAGCCCGCCGGTGCCAGTGAAGAGCGACAGAAC
Organism: Micromonospora sp. ATA32; assembly: GCA_016802835.1. GTDB lineage: Bacteria > Actinomycetota > Actinomycetes > Mycobacteriales > Micromonosporaceae > Micromonospora. The sequence goes on from JAEVHO010000044.1 coordinate 12,835, forward strand.
GGTCATCCTGGGCGAATCAGGAAGGTACACGAGATGTTCTCCGGGTTGACGGTCGCGGGGGGCGTCGCGAGATCACCTACGAGATGCCCCCAAGAGCTCAGCTGATTTGGTTGCCAATGTCAAGCGCTAGACCGCCGGGGCCGACAGAATCGTTTACCGCTGTCCGGCTTTGAAGGCCGAGGTAGCGACGCCGGTTCTGGGGATCGAGTTCCTGAGAAGCGAATCACTGTTCCCCAGCGCTGTTCGTCGGGCGGGGTGCCCGACGAACAGCGCTGCGTGACGCACATGGTCCACTCAGCCGGCCATCAGCTGCCCGATCAAAGCGCCTGGCCGCCTGATCAGTTCGTACGACGTTGCCAACGTCACCTCAGGGTGACGGCTACGGATGCGTGCTACCCGCAGGTTGAGGGATGTCGGGGACCGGTCCTCGAAGGGATGCATGATCGCCAAGCCACCATGCCCCTGCCCGTGATCACCGGAACCTCGACGTCGACGATCGTGAGGCCGAAGTCGCGCGCGAACTTCTGGGCAGCATTATGGTCGCGCTCACGCTGCCGGTCGATCTCAAGCGGCCGGCCACGGAGCAGGTCAAGCAGGTCGACGGCGAGGCGCCAATCGAGAAGTGGATGCCACGACCGGTTGTTGTAGTCACGCAGACAGCTGTGGCAGCTTGAGTCACAGGGCTGGCCGCCGCCGTGCTCGTCGAGGCCCTTGGCGTAGGCGTCAGCCTCGTCGAATAGGGTCTCGATCTTCTCGGCGAGGCGGGACGCGTAGCCGGCGCCGTTCTCGAGGCTGTCAGCGATGAACAGCTCACCGACGAGGTGCTCACCGCGCTTCCTGGGGTGCACGCCGACCTGAATCTCCTGCGGGCCGATGTCCAGCCACTTGACCGCGGCATCGCGCAGCAGATAGCCCAGCGACGCCCAGGCGCCACGGCCAGCGGGCTCCTGGGGATTAATCACGAGTCCGGGCTCCAGCTGGTCGAGGCCGACGACGAGAACGTCGGTCCGCCGCCGCGCGGCGAGAGCGACCGGCTCCCTGACCGGCCCGGCGACGGCGTGGCCCCACAGCTTGGCCCGGTCCTGCCGGTCCTTGTCGGTGAGCAGGCCGAGTTCGATGAGTCCGTTCGCCGGCCACGAGCCCTTCTTGGTGGTCTTGGTGGCCTTGGTGGCCGGGGTGAACTCATAAAGCTCGCCGTTGTTGTCGTTGACGGCGAGGATCTCCCCGTTCGCGGACCGGATGAGTGCGTTGGCGTATTTCTCGTCGGCCACCTCGTCCAGGGCCAGCCTCGGCTGGGAAGCGCGCGCCGTCGGGTCGCCGAGCTGCTCGTAGTCGCGCGGCCAGTAGGACGTCCGGTAGCCGAGCGGCTCTGCCAGCTTCACCTGGGCGAAGTCGGGAGCGCCAGCGCCGCAGTGCGGGCACCTGTCGACGGGGGTCGTGGCGATGCCCAGGCACGACTGACAGATTCCGGCCTCCGACAGCGGCCCGAGCGGGTCGTCGGGGCTCTCCTGCCAGGAGCCGTCCGGCCGCTGCATGTAGGCGACGACCCCGACGGCGGTGTGCACCGACTTGTCCTTGACTACCTCGGAGCCCGCTGCGAACTCGGAGATGGCGATTCCGGCGTCCCGATCCAGGGTGTTGGGTTCTTCCCAATTCTTCGGCCGGTCGGTGTAAAGGACTCGCACCTGCGTCGGGAAGCCGAACATGGGCAGCAGACCCGCCTGCGCGAGAGCCTCCGACAGGGCCGGCACCCGCGCTCCCTGGGCAACCGTGGTGATCCGGTCGGCCAGCTCGTTCGCCGCCCAGTCGGCCAGCTTTGTGGCCATGGCCGGATCGATCCGAGTCGCGGCGAGCAGACTTCCGGCGATGGCGGCCCAGGTGTCGCGTCCGGCGGCGAGGTTGCCGCGAACGGCATCCGCGAGGCCGGCGTAGTTCACCCAGTCGTGGGCCGACCCGAACTCGCCGTGCACGCTACGGCCACCGTCGAAGGCCAATTGAGCCGCCGCACTGCGGAAGGCGCGGGTCAGGACCTCGGCCGTGAAAGCGCGAGTCAGGATCGGCTGGGACCGCATGTCGAGGAACGGCTGGGGCGGCTCGTCACCGGTGATCGCCGCCGGGTTGGCGAAGTAGTGCTCGTCGTGGCTGCGGGCGCCTCGGCACACGGTGAGCGCAATGGCGAGATGTTCGCTCCGCCGCCCGGCCCGGCCGACACGCTGCTGGTAGTTGAAGCGCTGGGGAGGCATGTTCGCCATGACGACGCCGCGCAGGGCGCCGATGTCGACACCTGCCTCCATCGTCGTCGTGACCGACAGGATGTCGATCTCGTCGGCCTTCTTCACCTCCGTTCCGGCCAGGAAGACACCCTGGAAGCGGGCCTGCCGAGCCTGGGCCTCGAGCGGATCCGTCTGCCCGGTGAGCTCTTCGCAGTGGAACCGGTAGGCGCCGCCGTCCTGATCGGCGAGCCAGGCGTAGTAATCCTCCTTCGCATCGGACGGCTCCGGCTCAGCCGGCAGCTGCCGGTAGCAGGTGATGCAGATGCTGGCGCTTGAGTGCAGATGCTTGGTGCGACAGGTCGTGCACCGCCAGATCTGCGGCTTGTCGACGAGGGCGACCCGCATCTCGTTCGGGTCCACTCGGAAGCCGGAGGCCTGGCCCGCCTTGACCCGCTGGCCCACCGCGTCGGCCAGGCCCTCGCCGTCGAGACCACACGGGTGCACGTTTGCCACGGCTTCGGCGTACTCCACCAACTGTTTCGGCCAGTAGCTCTCCGTGTCGGTCGTCCACGGGAGACGACGGCGACGCCCCAGGATTCGCAGCGCCGAGCAGGCGAACTGGTGTGCCAGCGCGGGATCGAGCGAGCCGAGGGAGATGGCCGCCGCAGGAACGACGTGTGCCACGCCGAGCGACTCCGCGTCCCGGTCACCGCCCGCGAACACAGTCTTGACCACCTGCTCGGCGAGTGCCCGCTGAATCTTGTCGAGCAGGCCCGCGCCCTCGGCGTCCAGGAAGGCGCCACGGTCGCGTACGGGGTGGACATCCCAGTCGAACAGACTGGTCCACGACAGGTCGTTGCGCAGGCGGTTGAGCGAGGGCGCCGGGCCGCCCGGATTGACCCCGAGTTCCAGCAACATCGGCTGCAACTGGTTGACGAGGTCGACGAGGCTCGGCCGTCCGCCCAACGTCTCCATCGCGCCCTGCAGCGCGCGCTCATCGGCGGAGGTCAGCGGAAAACGATTCGACTTCTTCATGACCGCCATGGCGGCGTTGGGGTCGGTGGCTTGTAGGCGCTCCAGGAATGCCGTGGTCTCGGGGCTAGAGTCGCCGCCGAGCAGCTTCTGCAGCAGGCCACCGTCTTCCGATTTCGCCCGCAGCGTCTTGAAGAGTAACGCCCGGATGAGGTCCAGGTAGTGCGCGAGCTCAAGGTTGGCCGCCACGCGCGCGGCGCCCTGCCGGCTGTCGGAGAACGTGACGAGATGAGATTGGAGCCGCCGCTTGAGGGCGCCGGTCAGCACCTGGTTGGCCCGGTCGAAACCAACACCCTGGGTACGGATCGAGGAACGCGACCGCTGGCGGTCCTCGACCCGCTTGCTCTTCCGCACCCACTCCCAGTCGTCACCGCAGGACGGGCAAATCGTGGGATAGGCCGGCATCCGGTCCTCGGCGCCGTTGGCGGAGAGGGTGTAGACGAAGCCGGTGCGCTGCCTCGGGTTGCGCTCCAGCATGCCGGTACCCGGGGAGAGCCGGGCCTTGACGAACTTCATCTGGTACTTGGGCGCCTTGGGATCGGCGGCCGTCGGGGTGCCCTTGCGCTGCCATTCCGTGGTGCCGACCGGCTCCCGGTCAGTGGGCCAGTACACCCGATAGTTCTGGCCGTTGCGGCCGGTCGGAGCGCGGTCCGGCAGCTCGTTGAGGGAGGCGATCGAGGAGACGAGGAACTCCCGGCCGGAGGCGCGGGCGACGTAGCCGCCGAGCATGCTCTCGCCGCATGACTGGCAGTAGAGCAGCTCCAGAACGCGGGAACCGCACTCGCAGGTGAACCGCTGCGCCGCGTACAGAGCGCCGATGCGACGCTCGGGTGACCGCAGCTTCTCGGACACCTGAGGACAGTCGGGGTCGACGCATGCCCACAGACCCTGCAGCGTGCGAACGAAGAGGTGCCCACGCAGCCGGGCGGCAGGCGAAGGCTGCTGTTCCAGCAGCGCGGTGAGTTCGTCGAGCGCCTTCCGCGCCTGCTCTGGAGCGGTGTCCGGGAAGACCTTGCCGGCGACCGTCGCGATCGAGCGAGGCCGGAACTCGCCGTCCTCAGTCATCGCGAGGGTGAGAGCCCGTTTCACGGAGTCATCGGCGGGCAGGTGTTCGACTTTGAACTCGCCCGCGAGCAAGGGCGCCGTCAGGGCCCGCAGGTCGTCGGCACCGTCCGGAACCTTGTGCTCGGCCTTAATGAAGGTGAAGCTCGAGCCGTTCTGCCGGGCGAAGAACTCGCTGAGAAAGGCGCGACCGTCGGCGTCGTCCTGAATGCTCGCGGAGGTTCCGATCACCCGAATCTGTTCCGGGCGCCTGTCCAGGCCGAGCGCGTTCATGAGCCGCCGGAGTAGGTAGGCCACCTCGGTGCCGGAGGTGCCCCGGTACATGTGCAACTCGTCGATGACCAGACTGAACTGGTGCGTCGGCGAGGCCTCCAGCCACCGACGGGTCGCCTCGATCATCGGAGCCTCGTCCGAGCGGGAAAGCGCGATGGACAGCATGCTGTAGTTGGTGATCAAAATGTCCGGTACGGCGTCCTGCATGTCCCATCGTGAGCGCATCTCCGCGCCGTCGAGGGCGGGCAGGAAGTAACGCCAGCTCTCCTCGATATCGCCGTCGACGATGCCCTGCAACAGGCGCTGGTGGCGGGCCTCCGCCTCGCGCATCAGCTTGGCGAGCCGCTTGACCTTGTCCGGCGCGGCGGTCTGCCGCGTGCCCGGCAGGGGTGTCCGACCGGTGTAGCGGCCGAAGTAGAAGCGGTGACCCGGTCGATTCTGCGCCAGCCAGCCACGCGCTGCGGGCGAGTCCAGAGCGGTGCGCAGGCGGACCATCTGGTCCTCGACGAGCGCGTTCATCGGATAGAGAAGAAGCGCGCGGACGCCGGGAAGCCGGCCCATCTCACCGCCGCGCTGGGGCTGGAAGGTTCCGTTGCCGCGCCACCACGAGACCGCGCTCGGCGTGGACGACTGCGTCTTCCAGGCGCGCGACTCCTTCACTAGCCGGGCGAGCACCGGAAGGAGGAAGGACTCGGTCTTACCGGAGCCGGTTCCCGTGCCGACGATGACGTCGTCGTCGGCCAGCGAGGCGCGCAGTGCCTCCTCCTGGTGCTGCCAGGGCGACGGATGCGGGAGCAGTCCCGCGCTCACCAGCGCGGCCGCCTCCGGCAGGCCAAGGCTGTCGAAGATCTCGGCCGTGGTCGAGGCCGACGACGGGTATGACGGCATCAGCTCGACGTAGGGATCGATGAACACGGTGCCACGCTGGCTGAGAAGCTGGCGACGCTCCTGCTCCAGTGCGGTGTCCCGCAGCTCGTAGGCCGTTTCGTAGTAGCGCAGGAACGCGTCCTCGAGGTATTTCTGCAGCCTGTCGAGGGTCAGCGCGGAAGAGGCCATCTGTCGACTCACCTATGCCAATTTCGTTGTGATGTCGGTGTGTACGGGAGTCTGCGCCAGAACATGGGCGACGTGACCCATGGTGTGCGCGTCGACGTTCTCGTAGATCAGGTAGGAAGAACCGTCGGTTGGCGACGGTGCCGCGCGCGGCGGCAGACCGGTGCGCAGAACGAGCGAGCGAGCTAGCAGCTTCGGCAGCGGAACGCTTGCCGGGACCGCTAGGAGCCGTCGGGCGCGCCCGTCCGCGAGGACGAGGCTGGTCTTGCCGACCGCCGCGCGCCCAAGCCACTCACCGACCGCGAACTCCACCTGTACCAGCTCGGCGCCGAGCGCCGCTCGCCAGGCGAAGACCTTCCGATGACGCAGCCGATAGCAGTACAGGCCCGGGGTCGCGTCGGAGGAGACCGGAGCCCACTCGACGGAGCCGTTGGCGGCGCGGCGGCGCAACCACATCTCCCGGCCTGGCGACATGGTCAGCCGCGCGCCGGCTAGGTCCAGCTGCCGGATGCCGGGCTGCATGGCGAGCAGCGCGTCGGCCACCACCCCGGTCAGACCGACACCCAGGCGCTGGAGGCCGATGCGGACGCTCTCGCGGTACGCCGGATCCCACTCGACGTAGACCGCCTGAGGTCCGGCCGGGCAGCCGCTGCGATCCATTGGCGTGCGGACGTGCACCCCCCACGACGACGACGCCTCAGCCACGAGCGGATCGCGGTCATCCGGGTCGTTGAGGCGCTCAAGGAGCCGGAAGGGCCGCGAGCCGGTCAAGACGTACAGCCCGGAGGACGCGGGCAGCGCGACGAGGGTCGCTGGCGTGACGCCGATCTGCGTGGTGTCGTAGTCGCGCTCGATGTGGCCGAGCTCCTCGAGGATGCGCAGCGCACGACGCCATCGGGTGGCCAGCGACGAGAAGCCCTGGCGCAGGCAGGCCCACTCCCAGGTGGCGGTGAACGCCTGAACCGAGGCCCGCCCGTGCTCCCGCTCAGAGAGCCAGGTCAGCACGTCGTCGAACGGGTTGTTGACGAGCGGTCCATCAGACACATCGCTTCGCGTGGGTGCTGGGCTCTGCTTGGACCATGACGACCGGGGGCGCTGGCGTTGCGGGTCTGTATCGCCTGGCCCAGGATCCAGCGGATCCGGACATGGGGCGGTCCGATCCATGACCACGAGTTGAGAGTCAACGCCAGCGACGGGATCGCGTCCGGGCGCGGCTGGGTCTCGGCCTTCCCGTCCATGCGCTGGGCGCCGGGTGGCACGGCAATCGCCTGGGTGCTGCCGCTGCGGGTATTGCGGACCACCAGACAGGCCACCGGTGAGGAGGTGGTGCGGATCGCCGCCAGCACGTCCACCGCAGCCGGCTCCAGATCGAGGGTGCGCAGCCACCAGGGAGCGGCTGGGTGAATCTCGCTGACCTCGCCACCTTCCGTGATGATCAGGATCTCGGAGAGCGGATTCCGTCTGATCACGAGCGGCTCGATCACCTCAACGCCGTGCAGCGACGCGCCGGCGAGGAAGATCTGCGCCGGGCAGCTGCGCGTCGCGGACCCGAAGGCGTAGGCGTCACGGCGCCGCTCGACCGGCATCGAGATTCCCCCGGCCACCGCCGTCTCGTGTACGTACTCGACGCTCTGGAACGAGAGCCTGCGGCTCGATGACTCGACGCCGTGGCCGCCCGGCGCGAGGACGAGATCGGCGAGGCTCAACCGATGCGTGTCCGGTTCGACGGCCACCGGCACGTCGTCGACCTTCACCTGAGTGGGCTGGTCACCCTCGAAGAGCACATCCGGCTCGCCACCGACGAGATACGTGTTAGCCCACAGACGCAGACCGCCCTGCAGGACCGACTGTCGTTCGTCACTGGCCGCCGGGTGCGCGAGGCGCAGACACTCGAGGACCGGCCGCTGGACGGGACTCAGCTCTACCCCCTTGAGCCACACCCAGTCGACCATTCCCGAAGGATGCTCGCTGGCGTCGATGCCGGCCGCGCGGAGAGCGGACCGGACACGGGGCAGCCAGTCCTGGCGAACCAGGACGTCGGCCACGTCGGGACGGGCCCAGGTCCGCACCTGCAGCAGTCCGTTGACGAGCGGATCCTCTCGCATGACGTAGACGATCTCACCGCCGAAGCGCTTGACCACGGCGTCCGTCAGCCGGTGCTCGACACCGTCGCGCAGCAGGGCTTCATCCGGAACCTTCGGCACCACGGTCAGCAAGCTGTCGGACTCCTCGACGACGCGCTGTTCACCGTCGCCGAGGTCGACGGTCCAGCTCAGCATCCCGTCGTTCACCGGAACGGCTCCGCTGAAGGATCGCGTCCAATTGTCGTACTGCAGCAGGCCCTGGCGACCGGGCCGAACCTGCACCCGCGGACCCTCCCGAGACCAGCGCGCAGCCTCCTCGTCGAAGACGTCCCGGAGGATGTCGAGCGCGGGTTCCTCCTGAAAGCGACGCCAGAGGTCCGGCCGGCGCAACCGCAGCCAGGTCAGCAGCCCGTCGAACGACACCTTGCTGGCACTGGCCGCGAAGTAGTCGTCGAGTTGAAGCCGATCGGAGAAGCGCACAAGCCCTTGGCTGCGCGCCCACCCCTGCAGAGACCAGTGCGGATGCGTCTGTGCGGTCTTCACGCCGTAGACGCTGCCCGGACCGTCCAACCAGGAGTTCCAGGTGCTCCAAAGCAACTGCACGTCGGTTCCGTAGCCGGGCGGCGGGGAGGGCATCTCCGGCAGACCGAGAAGCCGATTCTGGCAGGCGTAGATGCCGTGACTACCGCCGATCGGCTCCTCCGTGACCGCGAGGACCGTCATGGCCAAGTGCGCCACGAACGGCGGAACGCCGATGAAGCCGGACCGGCGCCAGGCCATCGCCGCCCGGGCTCCGCGGCGGAACGGCTCGACGCCCATGGACGCGCGAAACGCGCGGCTGAAGTCGTCGACGGCGGCCTGGGGAGGCATACCCGACAGCTTGGCCAGGAGATCCCGATCGACATACAGGTACAGCCGCTGCCCCTGCCGTCCTCGCGAGCGGATGTCGTCGAGCAGCTTGGTGTTCCACTCCGTCAGATTCACAACCACCTCCGGCCGGCCCAGAGTTCGGGCTGCTCGCCGGATTCCTGCGGCAGGTTGATCAGGGTGCGCCACTCGTTCCACCGGGTGGCGAGTTCCTGACGCAGCCGGAGGCGGTTGACGTACGCGACGACGATGTCGACGTCATCGGTGGTGCGTAGGATCTCGTCGTCGATGCGGCAGTCCGCGGCGAGCTTGGCGAGGGTACTCCGGAAGAGCTTGTTGACGCCCTTGCCGGCGGCGAAGCGCTGGCGCAGTTTGCCGAGCTGCGCCAGCAGCCGGCGCGGTTCGGCAAGGTGTGAGGCGGGGACGGTCACCTGATGGCCGGCGACGACCTGGGTCGCCGCGGCGAGTTCGGCGAGCGTCCGGTGGCGGGCGCGACGTGGTCTTCCCAGATGGTTCGCCAGTTCGGGTCGGCGGGCAGGAGTCGGGCGGGCGTCTCCCGCAGATGCCCGGCGAGTTCGTCGAGGGCGGGCCGGCCGAACGCCCGCACCTCCGGCAGCACCACCCCTGCGGCGACAGGGCGGTCCAGCTCGGCGCGGGACGTGGTCTTCCCAGATGGTTCGCCAGTTCGGGTCGGCGGGCAGGAGTCGGGCGGGCGTCTCCCGCAGATGCCCGGCGAGTTCGTCGAGGGCGGGCCG
>JAEVHO010000045.1 GCA_016802835.1 Micromonospora sp. ATA32
CGCCGGGGCGGCGCGTCGGGTAGCGGCCGGAGCGCCGGCGATCGGCGTGCGCTGCGGCGCCGGCCAGGCCCTCATCACCAGGGTCGCGCCATGAGCGTCCGGGAGTTGGTGGCCGGTGCGGCGGACGGGCCGCTCGTGGCGTTCGCGCACGGCCTCGAGGATTCCTGGGAGAGTTGGCTCCCACTCGCACAGCGGCTGCGTCCCGGCTGCCGGGCGGTGGCGTTCGACCTGCCCTGGCGGCCGGGAAACGACTACCGGTGGCGGCGCCGCCCGTCCGCCGCCTGGCTGGGCGCCGAGTTGGACCTGCTGGAGCGTCGGCCGGACCTGATGGTGGCCCACTCCTACGGAGCGAACGCCCTGCTCGAAATGCTCTGCGCCCAGGATCCGCGCCTGCCGGACCGGGTGGTGCTGATCTGTCCGCTGTACCGCCCACCCGACGTGGGTGTCACCTGGAGCGTCTTCGAGCGGGCCCGGCGCGCTTTCGAGCGGCACATCCACGACTCGCTGCGCAGCCGCCTCGGTCCCCGCCTGGCCCTGCTGGATTCGGACGTGGTCGACCTGATGATCGCCAAGGCGGTGGACCGGATCGGGCCGTCGGGGTTCCTCGCGGTTTTCGACCAGTTCAGCAGCAGCGCCTCGCTGGCACTGTCGCAGATTCGCGCCCAGGTGCTGGTGCTGGCGGGCGGCGCCGACCCCACGCTCTCCCCGGCCGCCGCGAGCACGCTGGCCGGCGGCATCACCGGCGCCCGGCTGACCGTGGACGACGACTTCGACCACTTCTGCTACGTGCGGCGTCCGGGGGAAGTCGCCGCCACTGTGCACGCCTTCGCGGATTCCACCTTCGTCCCCACCCCGTACGAAAAAGGAGCGGCACGATGACCCCCGTCGCGTTACCGACGACCGCCACCCATGTCGCCCGGCCCCGATACGAGGGCGCCAACATCCGCACCTGGATCGGCTTCAAACACTTCATGTACCTGGTGGAGGAGGCCGTCCTGGCGTGGCTGCGTGAGCAGGGCCACGGCGCGCGGGAGCTGTTCCACTCCTACGGCCTGGGCGTGGAGATCGTGGACTGCTCGGTGCAACTGCCCGCGGTGCTCGAGGTGGACGACCAGGTGCGAGCCGAGGTGACGCATGTGACCGGGCGCCGGTTCACGGTGCAACTCGCCGTGCGGCGCGACGGCCGGGACGTGGTGGTGCTGCGCGGCAAGGTAACGGTGGCCCTGGTCGCCGAGGCCGACGCGATGCGCCACGAAGCCGCACCGGGGCCGCTGGCCGCGCTGGTCGCCTGGAGTCTGACCGACGTGACCGGGCCGATCGAGCCGCGGGCGGAACTGCCCACCGGGCGCTCGAGCCTGCTCTGGTCCTGGCGGGCACCGTACTTCTACTGTCATTTCTCCGACCGGGTGCAGCACTCCGGGTTCGTGCGCTGTCTCGAGGAGGTCGTCGACCGGTTCCTCGCCGACCGCGGCATCTCGGTCGGCCGGATGCTGCGTGAACGCTCATGGATCCCCGTGGTCTCCCGGGCCCGGGTACGGCTGCTCGCACCGGCGCACATGGAAGAGACCGTGCACACCGTCTTCACCGTCACCGACGTGCTGCGCGGGATCATGTTCGACGGCCGGATGGACTGCTTCGTCGAACGCGACGGCGCTTTCTGGCCGGTGGCCACGGCCTCCATCCTGCACGGGTACGCGATCAGTCGCGGCCCGCGAGCCGGCTCGCTGGCCGAACTCGACCCGGGTGTCCGCGGCGTGCTGCTGGGCCTCGACTGATGAAGCGCGCCCCGGCCACCGCGAAGCTGTTCTTCTCGTTTCGCAGCCCGTACAGCTGGATGGCGATCCGCCGGCTGCGCCGCGCGGTGCCGGACGCCTTCGAGGCGTTGCAATGGTTCCCCTACTGGGATCCGGACGAGCGGACGACGGCCGGCCTGCAAGCGCGGGGAGCCGAGTTCCACTACGTGCAGATGAGCCGCGCCAAGCACCTCTACCTGCTGATGGACACGAAGCGCCTGGCCGAGAGCGAGGCCGTGCCCATGGCCTGGCCGATCGACGTGGACCCGCACTGGGAGCTGCCGCACCTGGGCTGGCTCGCGGCCCGCAGTGCCGGGCGTGCCGAGGAGTTCTACGACGAGGTCACCGCGGCCCGCTGGGAACGTGGCGAGAACATCTGCGACCCGGCGGTCCTCGCCGCCTGCGCGAACCGGGCCGGGCTGGACCCGGGGACGGTCACCGGCGCGGTCGACGACGAGGCTGTGCGCCACGAGGGCATCGGCTGTTTGGAGCGCGCCTACCTGGACGACGTCTTCGGCATCCCATACCTGAAGTGGGGCGTGCAGCGGTTCTGGGGCCTGGACCGGCTGGACGCCTTCCTTCGGGTGTGGCGACCAGCGGCGGCGGCGCCGGCGGCATCGGCCGCACCGGCGGCGCCGGTCGCGGTTGCGGCGGTGGCCCAGGGATACGACACGGACACGACGGGAGGCTGCGGATGATCTTCTCACCGGGCACGCAGGAACAGCGGTTGCGGCGGATGCAGCGGCTCGCGGCGACGCTGCGGCTCTTCGCCGAGCTGGGGTACGACGAGGGAGCCGGTGGGCACGTCACCGCTCGGGACCCGGAGCGTCCGGACTGCTTCTGGATCAACCCGTTCGGCATGTACTTCGGCCACGTGCGGGTCAGCGACCTGCTGCTGGTGGACGGCGAGGGCAGGGTGCTGGCCGGCGAGGGCCGGGTCAACCCGGCCGGCTTCGTCATCCACTCCGCGGTGCACGCCGCGCGTCCTGACGTCGTCGCCGTGGTGCATACCCATTCGGTGCACGGTCGGGCCTGGTCCACGCTGGGCCGGCCGCTGGATCCGATCACCCAGGACGCGTGCGCGTTCCACCACGACCACGCGGTCTTCGACGACTACACCGGGGTGGTGTTGAACAGCGAGGAGGGCGTCCGGATCGCCATGACTCTTGCCGAGAAGAAGGCCGCGATCCTGCGCAACCACGGCCTGCTCACGGTCGGCGGCACCGTCGAGGAGGCGGCCTGGTGGTTCATCGCGATGGATCGCTGCTGCCAGGCGCAGCTGCTGGCCGAGGCGGTCGGCAAGCCGGTGCACATCGACGCGGAGGATGCCGAGCGGACCCGTGAGGTCATCGGCTCGCCGAGCATCGGGCGCTTCAACTTCAGGCCCATGTACGAAGGCGCCCTGCGCCGTCACCCGGACCTGCTGGACTGATGGTGGGCGACAACATCCCGGCGATGCTGGCCCGCCAGGTGGCGGCCGTGCCGGATGCGACGGCGATCAGCGACGGCACGGTGACGCGTACGTGGCGGGAGCTGGCCGGCCGAGTGGTCCGCTGGATGGCGGTGCTGCGCGCCGGCGGGGTGCAGTCCGGCGACGCGGCGGCGCTGCTGCTGGGCAACCGGGTGGAGACGTTCGAGGCGCTGCTGGCCTGCCTGCACTACGGAGTCACGGCGGTCCCGGTGAACTGGCACCTGACCGCCTCCGAGGTGGCCTACCAGCTCACCGACGCGGACTGCCGGGCACTGGTCGTGGACGAGCAGCGGGCGGCGGTGGGCGTCGAGGCGGCCGGGGCCGCGCCGGAGTCGCGCTGCGGCTGGTCACCGGCGAGCGGGCGCTACCCCGGCTTCGTCGCGATCGAGCCCGCGCTCGCCGCGGTCAGCGCGGCGCTGCCGCCGGTGCCGCAGGACTGCGGCCAGCTGATGATCTACACCTCGGGTACCACGGCCGGCCGAAGGGCGTGCTCAACGGGCTGTTCGCCAGCGGTGCCCCGTTTCGGCGGGTGGACGCCCTGCTCGGGTACGCCGTGCGGACCCTCGGGGTGCCGGCCGACGGGCGGGTGCTGCTGGTCGGGCCGTGGTACCACTCGGCGCAGCTCTTCTTCGCGCTGCTGCCGCTGCTGAACGGCGCCGCTCTGGTGATCCGCCCACGCTTCGACGCCGAGGCCGTGCTGTCCGCGCTCGAAGATGAGCGGATCACCGAGTGTCATCTGGTGCCGACCCAGTTCGTCCGCCTGCTGCGCCTTGATCCGGCGGTGCGCGCCCGGTTCACCGGCGGCAGCCTGAGGCGCGTCTGGCACGGCGGCGCGGCGTGCTCGCCCGAGGTCAAGCGGGCGATGCTCGACTGGTGGGGGCCGGTGCTGGTGGAGTACTACGCGGCCACCGAGGGCGGTGTGGTGACGCTGATCGAGGCGCACGAGTGGCTGGCCCGGCCCGGCAGCGTGGGCCGGGCCGTCGCCCCCAACCGGGTGCTGGTCGTCGACGAGCACGGCACCGAGTTGGGGCCGCGCCGGACCGGCCGGGTGTTCGTCCAGCGACCGGGCCGCAGCTTCACCTACCACCGGGCTGCGGACAAGACCCGCGATGCGCATCTGCGACCGGGGGTGTTCACCTACGGCGAGCTCGGTTACCTGGACGAGGACGGTTATCTGTTCCTCACCGGCCGGGCCCAGCAGGTGGTGATCACCGGCGGGGTCAACGTGTATCCGGCGGAGGTGGAGACCGTCCTGCTGGCGCACCCGCTGGTGCGCGACGCGGCCGTGCTGGGCCTGGCGGACGCCGAGTTCGGCGAGCGGGTGGCTGCCGTGGTGGAACTCGAACCGGACGCGGGAGGCGACCCGTGGCCGCTGCTGGACGCGCACTGCCGACGTTCGCTGGCCGGCTTCAAGGTCCCGCGGCAGTACCGGGCGGTACCGCAGATGCCTCGCGACGAGACCGGGAAAATCCGCGCCGAGAGCCTGCGCAGACTGTGGGAGAGCCATGCCGACAACTGACCTGACCGATATCGCGCACCCGGCGACGTACGGCGTCGCGGTGCCGCACGCCGAGTTCGCCCGCCGGCGCCGCGAAGAGCCGGTGGGCTGGGTCGAGGAGCCGCCGCTGTGGCGGCACAGCGCCGCCGGTCGGATCCAGCAGCGGGGCACCGGCTTCTGGGCGGTGACCACGCACGACGCGGTCGTCGAGGCGTCCCGCCTGCCGGAGGTCTTCTCGTCCGGGCGCAAGGGCGCCTTCCTCAACGATCCGCGCACTCCGGCAGATCTGGAGATGATGCGCCAACTGCTGGTCAACATGGACGCACCGCAGCACGCCCGGATCCGCCGGGTGGCCACCTCGGTGTTCACCCCGCGGGCGATACGTTCGTTGGCCGCGGGCGTGCAGGCGCACGCCGGGGATCTGGTGGCGGCGGTCCGCGCCCGGGATTCCTTCGACGCGGTCATCGACCTCGCCGCGGAACTGCCGCTGCTGGTCCTCTCCGATCTGCTCGGCCTGCCCCGGGCGGACCGCCACCTGTTGTACGGGTGGAGCAACAACCTGGTCGGCTTCGACGACCCGGAGTACGGCGGCGGCGACCTGGACGCGTACCGCCGCACCTTCGTCGAGGCGTTCCAGTACGCGCTCGCGGTGGCCGAACAGCGCCGGTCCGCCCCACGCGACGACCTGATCAGCCTGCTCGTCAACGCCGAGGTGGACGGACGCCGGCTCAGCGACCGCGAGTTCTGCCAGTTCTGGCTGCTCCTGGTGGTCGCCGGCAACGAGACCACCCGGCATCTCGTCTCCGGGACGCTGCACCTGCTGCTGCACGACCCCGAGGTGGCCGGACAGTTCGGCACCGCGCCGACCGATACCGCCGTGGACGAGTTCCTGCGGGTGATCACGCCGATCATGCAGTTCCGCCGTACGGCCACCCGGGACGCGCGCTTGGCGGGCGCGGACATCGCCGCCGGTGACAAGGTGGTGCTCTACTACGTGTCCGCCAACCGCGACGAGCGGGTCTTCGCCGAGCCCCAGCGGGTCGACCTGTTCCGCAAGCCGAATCCGCACCTGAGCTTCGGCATCGGTCCGCACTACTGCCTGGGCTCGCACCTTGCGCGGATGGAGGCGGACGCGCTGCTGTCCGCCCTGCGTCCACACCTGCCTGCCCTCGAGCCGGACGGGGAGGTGGTGCGGTTGGAGTCGAACTTCGTCAACGGAATGAAGTCCATGCCGGTGCGTTGGCGTTGAAGCCCGCACCTCTCATCAGGGGAGTTGTCCGCCGCATGAAGCTCAATGACCGTCTGCGTGAGTACCGGGCCCGTCAGGAAGCCGGCGACGTGCCTCCGATCACCAACGACCATCTCGAGGTGATCTACCGCCATGCGCACCGCCTCGCCGACTCGAATGTGGCCGAACGGGTGCTCCACGCCGGGGACGCGTTTCCGGAGTTCGCGCTGCCGGACGAGAGCGGCACCATGGTCACCTCGGCCGAGCTGCTCGAGCGCGGTCCGCTGGCGGTGGTCTTCTACCGAGGCGCGTGGTGCGACTACTGCAACTTCGAACTCGAGGCCCTGGAGGAGGCGTACCCCCGCATCCGCGAGCTCGGCGCCGAGCTGGTGGCCGTCTCACCGGTCACCATGCCGCACCTGCGGGCGGCGATCCGGCGTAACCGGATCTCGTACCCGATCCTCAGCGACGCGGGCAACGCGTACGCCGCACGCTTCGGTCTCAGCTACGTGATGGACCCGGAACTTCTCCAGGTGTGGGCCGGGTTCGGCATGGACTTCAGGAAGATCAACGGTGACGACAGCGCCACCATGCCGATGCCCGGGGTGTTCCTCAGCGGGACCGACCGGGTGCTGCGCTTCGCGCAGGCCCACCCGTTGCACTGGGAGCGGTCGGAGCCGGCCGATCTCGTCGCCGCCATCGAAGCACTGAGGTAGGAAGCATGCACCTCAACGTTTTCACCGAATGCTCACCAGCACCACAGTTCGTGGGCATGTGGCGGATGCCCGGCGACCGCACCGGGACCGGATACCGTTCGCTGGAGCACTGGGCGGCGCTCGCCCGAAAGCTCGAGGACGCCTGCATCGACGCGCTGTTCTTCGCCGACGTCCATGGCACCTACGACGTCTACCGTGGCTCCTGGGAGACCGCGGTGCGGCACGGCGTGCAGATCCCGTCGATCGACCCGATGCCGGTGGTGGCGGCGCTGGCGATGGTCACGCGGGAACTCGCGTTCGCGGTCACCTACTCGACCACCTACCACCAGCCGTACGAGTGCGCCCGGCTCTTCTCCTCGCTGGATCACCTGACCCAGGGCCGGATCGGGTGGAACATCGTCACCTCCTACCTCCGCTCGGCCACCGAGAACGGGCTCGGCGAGTACCTCGACCACGACCTGCGCTACGACCGGGCAGACGAGTACCTGTCGGTGGTCCGCCGGCTGTGGGAGGAGAGCTGGGACGACGACGCCGTACGCCGGGACGCGGCGGCGGACGTGTTCGCCGACCCCTCGGCCGTACGACAGATCGACCACGCCGGGACCTGGTTCACCGTCCGGGGACCGCACCAGTGTGAGCCGTCGCCGCAACGCACCCCGGTGCTGTACCAGGCCGGTGCGTCCGGGCGCGGGATGGCATTCGCGGCGCGGCACGCCGAGGTGGTGTTCCTGACCCTGGCGGATCCGGAGAGCGGCGCGGTCGCCATGCGCAAGCTGCGCGACCAGGTCGGCGCGGCCGGCCGGGATCCGGCCGGGGTGAAGGCGCTGCAGGGCAGCATGGTGCTGATCGGCCGTGACCGCGCGGAGGCCAAGGCGAAGGCCGACCTCTACCACCGGTTGTGGAGCACGGAGGGCCAGCTCGCGAAGTGGTGCGGCTGGATGGATGTGGATCTGGCCAGCTACCCCGACGAGACGCCGGTGGATGAGGTGAAGAACCAGGGCAGTCAGTCGTTCCTGGGGTTCCTGCGCGGGCTCACGCCGGACCGGGCGTGGACCGTCGGCGACGTGAAGTATCTGATCTCCCGGCCACGCCGGGCCCGGCGCGACGCACCGGTCATGCTGTTCGGGACCGCGCAGGAGGTGGCAGACCGGATGGAGCAGTGGCTGGACGTGGCCGGGGTGGACGGCTTCAACCTGATTCCGTGCCCGCCGACCGGCGGCATCGACGACATCTGCGACCTGCTCGTGCCGGAGTTGCAGCGGCGTGGGATGTTCCGCACCGCGTACCGGCCCGGCCAGACACTGCGCGAGCGCTACTTCGCCGCGTAGCCGCGCACCTGTTCGATGAGCCGGAGCCGGTCGGCGTGCTCGCGGGCGATCGGCGTCACGTGCAGGGTGGTGACGCCGGCCGCCGCGAACGCGGCCACCCGTTCGGCGACCCAGGCGGCCGGGCCGATCAGGCAGGTGCCCTCCACCAGTTCCTCCGGGATCGCCCCGGCGGCCTCGTCCTTGCGTCCGGCCAGGTACAGGTCCTGCACCGTCGCGGCGGCCTCGCCGAAGCCGTAGCGCACGGCGAGGCGGTTGTAGAAGTTGCGGTTCTTCGCGCCCATCCCGCCGATGTAGAGGGCCAGCTCGCGGCAGGCGATGCGCCGAAGGTGCGCGACGTCGTCGCCGATGGCGAGCAACACCTGCACTGCGACGTCCAGCGGCGCAAGCGCCGGATCGCGGCGGGCGAGCCCGGCGGCCAGCGACTGCCCCCAGACGGCGTCGGCCTGCTCCGGCAGGAAGAAGGCGGGCTGCCAGCCCTCCGCCGCCTCGGCGGCCAGCTCGACGTTGCGCGGGCCGATCGCGGCCAGGCTGATCGGGATGCGCTCGCGCACCGGCCGGTTGATCAGCTTCAGCGGCCGGCCCAGGCCGGTGCCCTGGCCCTCGGGCAGCGGCACCTGGTAGTGGCGCCCTCGATGGATCACCGGTTCTCGGCGCCACACCATCCGGCAGATGTCGATGACCTCCCGGGTCCGTTCCACCGGCGCGTCGTACGGCACCCCGTGGAACCCCTCGATCACCTGCGGTCCGGAGGCACCCAGCCCGAGCTCGAAGCGCCCCCCGGATACGAAGTCCAACCCGGCGGCGGTGGTGGCGATCAGCGTCGGTGTGCGGGTGTAGAGCTGCATCACCCCCGAGGCGATGGTCAGCCTCCGGGTCCGGCCCGCGAGGTACCCGAGCTGGCTGACCGCGTCGAACGTGTACAGCTCGGCCACGGTCACCACGTCCAGTCCGGCCGCCTCGTAGTCGGCGAGCTCGTCGACCGACTCGGTGAAACCCGTCGTGTAGCTCAGCGCCATCCCGACACGCACCACTGTCTCCTCGTGTTCGCTGGTCTTTACTAGGCTTCGCTAGTATCCATGACGAAGATGTGATTTCCTCTACGTGTGCTGTGACGGGGCGGAAGGTGGGCCGACGTGACACAAGCCGAGCCCCTGTCGGGGATCAGCATCCCGGACCTCCCGGTGCTGACCGGGCGGCTGCCCGGCACCTCGCTGATCGAGCTATCCCGCAACGACCACGTCTACCGCGGCGGATCACCCGACGCGCACGTCTACGTCGTCGAGCGTGGCCAGGTGAAGACCCAGATGGTCGCCGCGAGCGGCAAACGCTGCCTGCTCTCGGTGCATGTCGCGGGGGACCTGTTCGGCGAGACCGCCCTGCTCGGACTGGAACGGCTGGAAACCGCCATCGCGTTGACCCGTACGGTGCTGCGGCGGATCCCGGCGGCGTCGGTCGCCGCCGTGCTGGCCGCCGAGGGCTCCCGGGACGCGCTCGCGCGTCACCTCATCATCCGTCTGCAGCACCAGCAGAAGGTGGTGGCGGACATGGTGACGATGGCGAGCGAGCTGCGCCTCGCCGTGCGTCTGCAGGATCTGGCCGTGCGCTTCGGCCAGCGCGGCCCGTACGGCACCCGGGTGGACATCGCCTTCACCCAGGAGGACCTGTCCGAGATGGTCGGTACCACCCGGACCCGGGTCGGGCAGTTCCTCAAGAGATTCCGCGAACTGGAAATGGTGGAATTCACCCCTCGGTCGCATGTGACAGTGCACGAGGAGCGACTTTCCGCGTGGATTGAAACCGCAACGCTTTGACTGCTCATTAGTGAGCAGACCGCCGGGCAGCCGACGGTGGAGGATGTGTCCAACGAACTCACCCCGTAGGGAGGTAAGCCATGAAGAAGCTTGTTGTCCGCAAGTTGGAGGAGATCAAGACCAGCGCGAACGCGGACTGCGTTCCGTCGGCCGCCTGACAAGGCCAGATGATCGGCGGGAACCGGCGTGACAGTCGCCCGGTTCCCGCCGAGCGTCGTATGCACCCGAGAAGTGGAAGGAATCGCCCCATGGCCGCGAATACGGCTGAGTCCGTCGTCACCGTCCGCCCGTTCGTCTCGACCACTGACGGCGCGGAGGTCATCATCGGCGACACCGACCGCAAGGTCTATCTCGCCATTCCGACCGAAGGGCTGGACATTCTGCACGCGCTTGCCGAGGGGCGGACGATCGGCGAGGCGGCCCAGCTCTACGAGCGTAAGCACGGGGAGAGCGCGGACGTCGAGGACTTCGTCGCGGTGCTGGCGGCCGAGGGCTTCGTCACCCGCGGCGACGAGCCCGTCGCTGCCGCCGAACCGGCCCACGACCACGGGCATACGGCGATCAAGCGGTGGAGTTTCGACTGGATCTCGCCCGAGACCGCGCGTCGGCTCACCGGTCCTGCCGTGATCGTGCCGGGCCTGGCGGTCATCCTGGCCGGGGTGGTGATGGCGCTCAGCGATCCCGGCATGCTGCCCGGCGCCCGGGCGCTGTTGTTCGAGGGCGGCAACTTCGCGGTGCTCACCATCATCAGCGTCACGATGGCCATGATCGGGCTGTCGCTGCACGAATTCGCCCACGCCCTGGCGGCTCGTTCGGTGGGCGTCTCGGCGACTCTGGGCATCAGCAACCTGATGTACATTCTGGTGGCCCAGACGGACATCAGCGGCATCTGGATGGCCTCCAAGCGCGCGCGGTACAAAGCATTCCTTGCCGGGTTCTTCGTGGACGCGTTCTTCGGCTCTCTGCTGGTCGCTTTCCTGTTCGCCAACCGGCACGGCGTCCTCGACGCGCCCAATTGGTCGGTCCTGCTGGCCAGTGCGGCTCTGCTCACCTTCCTGGTACGCATCGGATTCCAATTCTTCTTCTACCTGCGGACCGACGTCTACTACGTGATCGCGGCCGCCCTGAACTGCCGAAACCTGATGTCGGACACCGAGCGGTTCCTGTCCAACGGGATAAAGCGGTTGACCTTCCGCCGGAGCAAGGTGGTCTCGCAGGCAGGCATTCCGCGCAAGGAGATGCGCAAGGTGCGGGTGTACGCGGGGTTCTGGGTGGTGGGCCGGATCTTCTCGCTGTTTGCCCTGGTGTTCACGATCCTGCCGGTGCTGTGGGTCTACGTCGAACAGTTCGTGCTGCTGGCGTTGGGGGAGCCGACTCGCTTCTCGTCGGCCGACTTCGCCACGGTGGCGGTGCTGGCGGCGCTGCTCAACGGCGGCGGCCTGGTGATGTGGGGCCGCAACCTCTGGCGCGGCTGGCACCGCCGGCGCACCGAGGACGCCAAGGCGCTCGCTCTGCGGACCGCAGCCGGCTGACCGTCCGATGACGCCGGGCCCGCGCGGGCCCGGCGTCATGGCGTCTCAGGACTCCTGGATCCGCACCCGGTCGTCGTAGAAGGCGATCATCCCGGCGATCGCGGCCATGCCCGGCAACGGCTCCGGATACGACCAGGCCACCTCAGTTCCTTCGTACGCGAGATGCGAGGCCACGCCCTTGTACGGGCACCGGGTCCGCGTGGCGGTCGGGGTCAGCGACGCCGTCGTCACATCCGCCGACGGCAGGTAGTACCGGGTGGGCAGCCCGGTCTCGAACACCAGGACCGGTCGGGTCGAGTCGGCCAGCACGGTGTGCCCGGCGGAGACCACCACGTGCCGCGTGCTGGGCAGGGCGTCCACCCGGCTGAAGGGATCGCGCGGGTGCACGAACGCCTGCTCCGACTCCTCGTACCACTCGTCCATGCCTCGGCCGTGCCAGTCCTTCCACCCGAAACACACCAGGTCCGCGAGGATCGCCCCGGGATAGCTCCAGGCCGCGTTCGGCACGGTCACCCCGTCCACGTGGAGGTCGTGGAAGGAGCTGCCGGCGCGGGTCACCCCCGAAGGTGGCGCGACCGCCTGGCTCAGCGTCGCTCCCCGCACGTGCCGACGTGGCACGGCATAGAACGGCACCGGCATCCCGGGTTCCCAGACCAGCAGCGCTTCGCAGGTGTCGACGACGGTCCGTCCTGCCACGACACCGCGGATCCAGCGTGCACAGGGCTCGTACGTCAGGGCGTTCTCCGGCGGGGCGAAGCGGCGTACCGGCTCGATCATGGCATCCCCTCTCACTCGTATGTACTGGTGTCCTCTGTTGTTTGCAGAAGGTCTCCGATAGTGTCTGCCATACACGTGCTCCGTCGGAAGGGAAGTGCTCGACATGGGTGCTGGAGAGCCGGGACAACGGCCGCGCATGACCGCGGAGATCGAGGGTGATTTCGCTGTCTTCATCACCGGCATGCGGATCAACAAGTACTGGAAGATCCACAAGTGGTACCCGAACTTCCGTGACATGCGGAAGATCCTGATGGC
Source organism: Micromonospora sp. ATA32 (assembly GCA_016802835.1). Lineage (GTDB taxonomy): Bacteria > Actinomycetota > Actinomycetes > Mycobacteriales > Micromonosporaceae > Micromonospora. The sequence continues at coordinate 12,410 of JAEVHO010000045.1, forward strand.
GTTGTTCAGCAACCAGGAGGAGTACGGCGCTCTGTGCGCACACCACGCCTGGACGAAGCGCGGGCCCATCCTGATCGGGTACTTCCGCAGCGTCGAGCAGCTGGAGAGATTCGCCAACGATCCCAATCAGCCGCATGCCGACGTGTGGGCGCGGTACTTCAAGCGGATGAAGAACAACGGCGACGTCGGCGTGTGGCACGAGACGTTCGTCGTCCGATCCGGCGAGTACGAGTCGGTGTACGTGTACATGCCGCCCACCGGCCTGGCCATGGGCACGAGCCACGTGCCGGTCGAACGCCGCGGCGACCTGGCCGCCGACCGCCGCGCCACGGGTGCCCGCGCCGCAGCGGCGGCCGCGGCGAAGGCGCCGGCCACGACGGCGGACTGCCCCGGCCCACCCGGCTGCGGCGGCAGCAGGCGATCCTGCGCGCGCCGTCGGCCGCAACTCACCGTACCCGTCGCTGTCCGCCGATGGTGCCGGACGAACCGGCCCGGACCCCGTAGCGGTTCCCACCCGATCGTGGGCTGGTCCGCGGCGACGAACGAGCGGACCCTCTGGTCCTCGCCGCCTTGACGCGGGCCTGTGCCGCCGCGACCGCACCGGGCTGTGCCGCTTCGTCGTCCGCCAGAATCGACTGCCGCCAGCCGGGCATCACCTTGGGAACCGGCCTTTGGTGGCGCTCGGCGTGCGATCGGGTCGAGGGGATGTTCACGGAACGGTTGGCTGTCTAACGGTCCGGTAACACAGCGAGCACCGAGGTGGCCGGGGTCGTCAGGAGTGCGAGGGGGCCGGCGAGGGCGGCGGCGAGCCGACCACATGCAGGATCCGCTTAAGCAACACCTTGTTTTCTGACGGCTCCGATGGATCACGCAGGTCTGCACCACCGTGCGGGGCCACACGTTCGTGACCACCTCAGGCAGGCCCTTCAGCCCGTCGCAGACGAGGAAGAACACATCCTTGACGCCCCGGTTGCGCAGGTCGGTCAGCACGCTCATCCAGAACTTCGCGCCCTCACCACCCGTGCCAGCCCGCAGGCCGAGGATGGCCTTCTCCCCATCGAGGCTCACGCCGATCGCCGCGTAGAACGGCCGGTTCGCCACCTGCCCATCGCGGACCTTGACCACGATGGCGTCGATGAACACCGCCGCGTAAATCTCGTTTCCGCACTGGTCCTTGTCGACGCCACCCTCGACCCGCAGCCTCCGGGCGTCGGCATCCGCGCCCGCTACACCGAGGAGCAGTTCGTACACGGCGACGGCCGATCCGAGACGCTTACCCGAGTCGGCCCGGCCTGGGCGGCGACGATGCGGCTCACTGGCCCCGCAGGCGCTCTACCGCACTGCGGCACACCTCGGCCGCGGCACCGCCCCCACCATCCGTGAACTGCTGCTCGAACTGCCCGTGCCGCGCACATACCTCCACCCGGCCGACAACGAACCGATCGGTGCGCGCGCCCTGACCGAGGCCGGCGTGCGGGTGGTCGCCGTGCCAGACGCCGGCCACAACATCATGCTGGACAACCCGACGGCTTCGTCGCGGCCACAGCCGCGGCATTGCGGGCGTAGCGCAAGCATTCCATCCGCAATTCGGCAGTTGAGGACCTTGACCAGGCCGTCCGCGTGCGTACGCCTCACGGTCCCCGGAACCTCGCGCGGTCCGTTAGCGTCACGCCTTTGAACGGAGAGCTGGCCCAAGACTTACTGTCGATGCCGATCGCCTTGCAGTTGGGGCCGCCCGTCACCTATGAGACCCCGGACGATGGAGAAGAATACCCGGACAGCTTCCGGCGGATCTTCCCGAAGCCGCTGGAAGCCGCCGCCTTCTCCCACCCCGACGTCGCGTCGCTCGGGTATGCGCTGCAGAAGCGGATCCTGCAGGTGATCGGGCTCGGTGCCGCCCTCGCCGTCTCCCTCGCACTCCTGACGACCCCGGCCACCTCGATGCTCGCTGCTCCCCGAGCCGGCCAACCGTTCGGTGAACATCACCGCCCGACCATGCCCTCGACGCTCAAGGTGGTCGACCGCCCGGCGGGCACGCAGCGCGGCTGCGATCACCGGCCTCTGTCATCGACCTGCCGGCCATCTGATCTCTCCGGAATTGGTCTACGCCCTGATGGTCATCGCTCCAAGGACGAACTCCCCGCCTGCCGATCCCGTACTGCAGGCGGGGTCAGGGTGCGCGGCCCGCGGGTTCGAAGTTCTCGCGCTGGACGTCGGCAGCCTCCGGTCGACCATCCCGGGCCGCGGTCCGCTGATGCTCGAGCCGACTTGGCGGACGGACCGGGTGGCGCTGGGCATGCCCACCTTGCGGAAGGATACGCTCGCGGCTACCCGGGCCAGTTTTCGTGGAGGTGACCTTGGCGCGGCTGGTGCTGACCGAGGATGAGGAGTCCGTGCGCGTCGCGGTGGGGACACGTTCCTTCGTCCAGGCGCGGGCCCACCTCGACCGGGCGGAGCTGGTCGACGTGCAGTGGGATCCGCGGGCGGGGCGCGCTCATGCCCGGCTCCGCGGCGAGCTGTCCGGCACGGTGATCGCCATCGCGCACACCGACCCGGACGGCGACATCACGGTGGTGGAGGGATCGTGTAGCTGCGGTGACGATCCGGGCTGCGCCCATCCGGCCGCGTTGATCCTCGCCGTCGTGTCGGCCGGAGGTGTGCCCCGCCCGCGGGCCGTGGCGCCACCGCCGGCGTGGGCGACCGCGCTGTCCCCGCTGGTCGGTACGGCGCCCGAGGCTTCCGCCGATCCGGTGTCGGACCGGGCCGGCGTCGGGCTGCAGTTCGATCTCGCGGCTGCAGGGCAGCCCGGCGCGGAATCGTCGTGGCGGATCGCCCTGCGCCCTGTGGTACCAGGTCGCACCGGGTGGGTGCGGTCCGGGATCTCCTGGGCGAATCTCAGTTACGCCCGGTATGGGCACCCGAAACGGGTCGAGCGGCACTGGCAGCTCCTCAACGAGATCCTGGTGCTGTCCACGGCGGCCGAGGACCGGCACTACTACGGCGGCTACCAGCAGATGGTCTTCCTGGACGCGTTCGGAAGCCGGCGGATCTGGGATCTGCTGAGCGAGGCACAGGAGACCGGGTTGCCGATGGTGCAGGCCGGCAAGGCGGCCGGGCGGGTCGTCGTGTGTCGTGAACCGGCGCGGGTGTCGGTACGGGTCGACCGGACCGGTGACGATCTGCTGCTCGTACCAACCTTGGTGGCCGACGGCGCGCCGGTCGCCCCGGATTCGTCGGTGCTGGTGGGCCAGCCGGTCCACGGCGTCGCCTGGTGGGGGGTGCTGGGGCAGGCCGCCCCGCAGCCCCGGGACAGGGTGCTGCGGCTCGCGCCGCTGGCGCGGCCGCTGGAGCCGGGTATCGCCGGCATGCTGGCAAACCCGGCGATCCGGATCCCCGCAGGCGACGAGGCACGGTTCTTCGAGCACTACTATCCGAGCCTGCTACGGCAGGCGGAAGTGATCGCGGCGGGTCCGTCGGTGCGGTTGCCCGATCTCGGGGCGGCGGCGTTGACGTTGAGGGTGGACCGCATGGTCGGGCATCGGCTCTCGCTGGGATGGGAGTGGGTGCTGCCGGTCGGTGACCGTCATCATCGGGAGCCGCTGTGGGCGCCAGCACCCGTCGCGCACGCCGCGGACCGGGAGAAGGTGGTGCGGCGGGTGACCGAGCTGGTGGCTGACCCGGCGCTGGGCCTGCTGGAGTCAACGCCCGCGGGGCCTCGGCTGGCGGCCACCGCCGACGTGGCCGGCGACACGATGATCCGGTTCTTGACCGACGTCCTGCCGCAGGTGACCGATATCGACGGCGTCGACGTCGTCGCGTATCTCGAGGACGCGGGCCCCGCCTACCATGAGACGCTGCAGGCCCCGGTCATCACGTTCGCCGGCGCCGACACCGGTGGGCAGCCGGACTGGTATGACCTGTCGGTACAGGTGACGGTCGGCGGTGAGCAGGTGCCGTTCGACGAACTCTTCGTCGCGCTCGCTGCGGATCAGCAGTACCTCATCCTGCCCAGCGGCACGTATTTCAGCCTCGACCGTGCCGAGTTCCGCCAGCTGCGCGACCTGATCGCCGAGTCCCGCGCGCTGGACGACCCGCCGCCCGGGGTGCTGCGGGTGGGTCGCTTCCAGGCCGGGCTGTGGCAGGAACTGGCGGAACTGGGCGAGGTAACCGGCCAGGCCGCCGCCTGGCAGGAGGCGGTGCGTTCACTGTCCGACGCTGGCAACCGCGTCGAGCATCCGATCCCATCGGGGCTGAAGGCCACGCTGCGGCCGTACCAGCGGGACGGGTTCCGCTGGCTGGCCGCCCTGCACGAGCATCGACTCGGCGGGGTCCTGGCCGACGACATGGGGCTGGGCAAGACCCTGCAGACCCTGGCCTTGATCTGCCACGTCCGCGAGCTCGGCGGTCAGCGGGCGCCGTTCCTGGTGGTCGCCCCCGCCAGCGTCGTGCACAACTGGGCGAGTGAAGCAGACCGGTTCGCACCGGACCTCGTGGTCAGCGCCATCACCCAGACCCGCGCGCGACGCGGCGCGACGCTCGCCGACGCGGTCCGCGGCGCGGATCTGGTGGTCACCTCCTACACCTTGTTCCGACTGGAGTTCGAAGAGTACGAGGCGGTCGACTGGGCCGGGTTGATCCTCGACGAGGCCCAGTTCGTCAAGAACCCCCACGCCCAGGGATACCGCTGCGCGAAGCAACTCCCGGCACCGTTCAAGCTCGCCATCACCGGCACGCCGATGGAGAACAACCTCCTCGAACTGTGGTCGCTGTTCTCCATCACCGCGCCTGGCCTGTTCCCCCGCGCGGACCGATTCACCGACCACTACCGCAATCCGATCGAGAAGGCCCACGACCCGGAACGGCTCGCCCAGCTACGACGGCGGATCCGGCCGCTGATGCTGCGCCGCCGCAAGGCCGACGTGGCCGCCGACCTGCCCGACAAGCAGGAGCAGGTCATCGAACTGGAGCTCAACCCGAAACACCGCAAGGTCTACCAGACCTACCTGCAGCGGGAGCGGCAGAAGGTGCTCGGCCTGCTCGGCGACCTGCAACAGCACCGGTTCGAGATCTTCCGGTCACTGACCCTGCTGCGGCAGGCCAGCCTCGACGTCACCCTGGTCGACCCGAAACACCGTGCCGTGCCGTCAACCAAACTGGACGTGCTGGCCGAACAGGTCACCGATCTCGTCGCCGAAGGCCACCGGACTCTGGTGTTCAGCCAGTTCACCCGCTTCCTGGACGCCGCCCGGCAGCGGTTGGAGGCAGCGGGCATCCGCTGCTGCTACCTCGACGGCGCCACCCGTAACCGCTCGACGGTGCTCGCCGAATTCAAGAACGGTACGGCGCCGGTGTTCCTGATCAGCCTCAAGGCCGGTGGTTTCGGCCTGAACCTGACCGAGGCCGACTACTGCATCCTGCTCGACCCGTGGTGGAATCCCGCCACCGAAGCGCAGGCCGTGGACCGCGTGCACCGCATCGGGCAGACCCGCAACGTGATGGTCTACCGGCTGGTCGCCAAGGACACCATCGAGGAGAAAGTGATGGCGCTCAAGGCCCGCAAGGCCGAACTGTCCGGCAGCGTCCTCGACGGCGGTGACTTCGCGTCCGCGCAACTGACCGCTGCCGACATCCGAGACCTGCTCGAGTAGTGCACCTCGCGGCGGCCGTCACGCCGGTCGCGGCGTACCGACCCGGGGTACCGACCGCGGCGAGCAGTCATGACGCCGAGAACGCCACGACCGAGAGATACACAGTCCAGTACGAGAGGTGGCGCCGCAGGCCGAAGGAACAAACCTCGGTCAGGGCGTCGGCCGTTCGATCCAGGTCACCCAAGCAGGCACGGTGCGTATGGTTCGACTTGCCCCTCGGACACCAACCGAATCCCAACGGTGCGCGCCAAGATCAATGATGGCATGCACCGTTTCTGTTTCCGGTGCATACATGAGTTTCAGCCTGAGGGTGGGGTAGGCCTCCATCTTGTGGCCGGGGTCGGCTTCGCGCAGGCGTGCAGGGCCTGGCCTCGCTGGAGCGCTCCCGGGGTGAGGGCTTCGGCTTGGTGAAAATCGTCCCCGCGCGCCTTCCGCTGCTGTCCGGGATGCTGGCAGGCGGCCGGACTGGAACGGCGATCTCCACCGGGGCGACTTCGGTCAGCAGGGTTCTGGCCCCCAGGCCGTTGCGGGAGTTTCCGCCGTTCTTCCGTGCCGGGTCGCCCTTGTCCAAGCCGACGCAACGCCAGGTGTGCGTGTCGAGGCTGACGATAAACTGGATATATTCCAGAAGAGTGGTCTATGTTCATCGCATGACGTCCGACTTCGAGGCGCAGCTGCGGGCTGTCTCGTTGCGCGTGACCCGGCCCCGGTTGGCGGTGCTCGCAGCGCTGCGCGACCATCCGCACGTCGACACCGACACGGTGATCGCGCTGGTACGGGCGGACCATCCCACGGTCTCCCACCAGGCGGTGTACGACGTGCTGCGTGCGCTCACCGACGCCGGTCTGGTGCGGCGCATCCAGCCTGCCCGTGCGACCGCCCGCTACGAGTCCCGGGTGGGGGACAACCACCACCATGTGATGTGCCGCTCCTGCGGCGCGATCGCCGACGTCGACTGCGCCGTGGGCCATGCACCCTGTCTCACCGCCTCCGATGACCAGGGGTTCGTGGTCGACGAGGCGGAGGTCGTCTATTGGGGCACCTGCCCCGACTGTGCGACCGAACGCACCTCCCAGTGATCCGCCAGTTTGGAAGGAAGCAGATGAGCGACACCCAGGACAATGTCCCCTCCAGTGCGCAGGGCGTGGACAAGAAGGCGGCGGCCGGCTGCCCGGTCGCGCACGACTCCGTGACCGCGCACGGCAGCGAGAGCGAGAACCCGGCGATCGACTCGCCGACCCCGAAGACCGGCGGTCGTCCGCGCACCAACCGGGACTGGTGGCCCAACCAGCTCGACCTCTCGGTGCTGCGTGCCCATTCGTCCAAGGGCCACCCGCTGGGGGAGAGCTTCAGCTACGCCAAGGAGTTCGCCGAGCTCGACGTCGAGGCCCTCAGGCAGGACATCATCAAGGTCCTCACCACCTCGCAGGACTGGTGGCCGGCCGACTTCGGCCACTACGGCGGCCTGATGATCCGGATGAGCTGGCACGCTGCGGGCACCTACCGCATCCACGACGGTCGCGGCGGCGCCGGCGACGGTGGTCAGCGGTTCGCCCCGCTCAACAGCTGGCCGGACAACGCCAACCTCGACAAGGCCCGCCGGCTGCTGTGGCCGGTCAAGCAGAAGTACGGCCAGAAGATCTCGTGGGCCGACCTGCTCGTGCTCGCCGGCAACGTCGCCCTGGAGTCGATGGGCTTCAAGACCTTCGGCTTCGGCTTCGGCCGGGAGGACGTCTGGGAGCCCGAGGAGATCTTCTGGGGTCCGGAGGACACCTGGCTCGGCGACGAGCGCTACGTCTCCGAGAAGGAGATGGCGGCCGGCGTCGGGGCGACCGAGATGGGTCTCATCTACGTCAACCCGGAGGGCCCCCGCGGCAACGCGGACCCGGCCGCGGCGGCGCACTTCATCCGCGAGACCTTCGCCCGGATGGCGATGAACGACGAGGAGACCGTCGCCCTCATCGCCGGTGGCCACACCTTCGGCAAGACCCACGGCGCCGGCGTCGCCGACGACCACGTGGGCCCCGAGCCCGAGGCCGCCCCCCTGGAGGCGCAGGGCCTGGGCTGGCTGAGCACCTACGGCAGCGGCAAGGGCGCGGACACGATCACCAGCGGTCTCGAGGTGACGTGGACCGACCGGCCGACGCAGTGGAGCAACCGCTTCTTCGAGATCCTCTTCGGCTACGAGTGGGAACTCACCACGAGCCCAGGCGGCGCGAAGCAGTGGGTTGCCAAGGATGCCGAGGCGATCACCCCGGACGCCCACGACCCGTCGAAGAAGCACAAGCCGACGATGCTCACGACCGACCTGGCGCTGCGCGTCGACCCGACGTACGAGAAGATCTCGCGCCGCTTCCTGGAGAACCCCGACGAGTTCGCGCTGGCGTTCGCCAAGGCCTGGTACAAGCTGCTGCATCGCGACATGGGTCCCGTCAGCCGCTTCCTCGGGCCGTGGGTCGCCGAGCCCCAGCTGTGGCAGGACCCGGTGCCGGCCGTCGACCACGAGCTCGTGGGTGACGCCGACGTCGCCGCCCTCAAGGCGAAGGTCCTGGAATCCGGCCTCACGACCGCCCAGCTGGTCTCCACCGCCTGGGCCTCAGCCGCCAGCTTCCGGTCCACCGACAAGCGCGGCGGCGCCAACGGCGCCCGGATCCGTCTCGAGCCGCAGCGCAGCTGGGAGGTCAACCAGCCCGAGCAGCTCGCGACGGTCCTGGAGACCCTCGAGGGCATCCAGCGGGAGTTCAACGAGGCCGGCGGCGCGAAGATCTCGCTCGCGGACCTGATCGTGCTGGCCGGCTCGGCCGCCGTCGAGAAGGCGGCGCGCGACGCCGGCGTCGCGGTGACCGTGCCGTTCCGCCCGGGCCGCACCGACGCCACTCAGGAGCAGACCGACGTCGAGTCCGTCCGGGTCCTCGAGCCGCGAGCCGACGGGTTCCGCAACTACCTGCGTCCCGGCGAGAAGACCCAGCCGGAGGTGCTGCTCGTCGACCGTGCCTACATGCTCAACCTGACCGCGCCCGAGATGACCGTCCTCATCGGCGGCCTGCGCTCCCTCGGGGCCAACTCCGGCGGCACGCAGCACGGCGTCCTCACCGACCGGCCCGGCGTGCTCACCAACGAGTTCTTCACCAACCTGCTCTCCCCGGGCACCCGGTGGAAGGCGTCGGAGTCCGACGAGCACGTATACGAGATCCGCGACCTGGCCACCGATGAGGTGAAGTGGACCGCTACCGCGGTCGACCTCATCTTCGGCTCCAACTCCCAGCTACGGGCCCTCGCGGAGGTCTACGCCAGCCAGGACGCCCGCGGCAAGTTCGTGGCCGACTTCGTCGCAGCCTGGACCAAGGTCATGGAACTCGACCGGTTCGACCTCGCCTGACCCGGCACCAACCCGACGAGCCCCGGTCGATCCACCAGCGATCGACCGGGGCTTCGTCCGCCCCGGCGTCGCCGCGCTTTCCGTGTCACCCGAGGCCGTCACCGCACCGAATTGCGCAAACGGCGACGGAAAGAGCGGCTTCGCCGGTAGACAAGGGGCAGGTGGAAACGGCGGTCGGGGGATGCCATGGGACTTCGGGAAACGTTCCGGCCGTGGCCTGTGCTGCGACAGACTCTCGCCGCGCTGGTCGGGGGTGACCGGCTCGGCCGGGGCGCCGCCGCCCGATCGAGGCGCACCGATGCGCGTAGCTGATGGTGGAGCGCCATCGACGCGTCGCGAGAGGCCAACGTTAAGAGCGACCGGCAATAGGTGCCGCCGATCGAAGAGCACCAGGTGCTCCCGGTCAGCGTTCGGTCAGCCAGTGGGAGGCGCACTAGCTGTAGCCGGCCCAGCCGGCCGGCTGGGAGCGTTTGACGGTAGGTCGGGAACGGGCGCACTCGACCGGGGTGGAGTCGACCAGCCACACACCATCGGTCCACAGGTCGGTGTCCGCGGCCACCGACCGGATCGCCTTCTTGAGCAGCGGCAACGCCGCGCAGAACTCGTTGCCGTCGGGATCGGCCAGCACGACGGCGCCGTCCTCACCGACCTCGAGCCGAGTGGCCCCGAGGGAGACCAGCCGGTCGACCTCCG